>DATEEV010000211.1:0-10749 GCA_035281005.1 Microthrixaceae bacterium
GTGGTGCCGAGAGCCGCACGATGACGGCCATCCGCAAGCACGTCCGCCACGTGTGGCGACTCCCTCGCGAGCGCGCCAGCCTCACGCCGTACTGGCGACATGCGAGCAGCCCGATGACCGTGCCCGAGGATGACGACTGAGTCCATCCCAAATCCACTTGCCCGCTCGAGCCCGTCAGGCGACCCTCTGGCGTGACCTACGCCCCCACCGACCGGACCCGCCTCCGCCGCAAGCGTGAACGTGGCAGTCACGATCGCGAGATCGTGCACTCCATCCTCGACGAGGCGTTGATCGCGCACGTCGCGGTCAGCGAGGCCGCCGGGCCAGTGGTGTTGCCCATGGCGTTCGTCCGCATCGACGAGTCGCTGTACCTGCACGGAGCAGCCGGGAACCGGCTCCTGCGCACCATCGCGGACGGTGCACCGGTCGGGATCACGGTGACGTTGATCGACGGCCTGGTGCTCGCACGCAGCGCCTTCCATCACTCGATGAACTACCGATGCGTGGTCGTGTTCGGCAACGGGGCTCGGGTGACCGACCCCGACGAGATCGTTCGTGTCTCGGACGCCTTCGTCGAGCGGATGTCGCCCGGCCGCAGCGAGGAGGCGCGCCGGCCGACGTCCGACGAGGTCAGAGCCACGCTGGTCGTGCGGATCCCGTTGGAGGAGGCGAGCGCCAAGGTCCGCACCGGTGGCCCGAGCGACGACGACGAGGACATGGCCTTGCCCGTCTGGTCCGGTGTGGTGCCGTTGACCCTCGAGCGCGGGGCCCCAGTAGCCGACGCCACCTGACGGCCACCCGTCGTCGCCGAAAATGCGTCACTCAGGAACACATGTGTTGCTGAGTGACGCATTTACGCACGGGAGCGCGGCTGACCGGTGTGGCAGGTATCGTCACGATCTCGACATTGACGCCACAGCTTCCATCACCGACGATCAACGGGTGACGCAGCGGATCACCTTCGTCGTCTACCCGGACTTCCAACTCCTCGACCTGGCCGGGCCCGTCGACGCCTTCCGTGCTGCGGCGCTCCTCAGCGAGCATGCCAACTACGAGTGGTCCCTCCTGTCCCCCGATGGCCAGCCGGTCCGGTCGTCGTCGCTGATCGAGGTCGGTGTCGACGCAGCGTTGTCCGACACCTCGACGGCGAGCATCGACACGCTGGTGGTCGTCGGCGGCTTCGGGGTCGACGCCGCGTCCGCAACTCCCGGATTCCCCGAAGCGGTTCGCGAGGCTGCCGACCGCGCCCGGCGCATCACCTCGGTGTGCACGGGCGCCCTCGCGCTGGCACACGCCGGGCTCCTCGACGGCCACGAGGTCACGACCCACTGGGCGTCGTGCGAGTTGCTCGCGAAGCGTCACCCCGACCTCACCGTGCACGCAGATCGGATCTTCGTGCGAGATCGCGACCGTTGGACATCGGCGGGCGTCACCGCCGGGATCGACCTCGCCCTCGCCCTGATCGAAGACGATCACGGCCCGGCCCTCGCCCACGAGGTCGCCGCGTGGCTGGTGGTGTTCGCTCGCCGGCCGGGCGGTCAGGCCCAGTTCAGCGCCCAACTCAGCGCGCAGCGGGCCTCACGCTCCTCGCTGCGCGAGCTCCAGGACTGGTTGCCCGACCACCTCGACCACGACCTGACCGTGGCGGCGCTCGCGGCGCGAACCGGCATGAGCGACCGAAACTTCGCCCGAGCGTTCCGCGCCGAGGTCGGCACCACCCCCGCGGCGCATGTCGAGTCACTGCGCATCGAAGCGTCGCGCCGGCTGCTCGAGACCACCGACCTGACCGTCGGAGCCGTGGCCCGAGCAGTCGGCCTCGGTCACGGTGAGACGCTGCACCGCGCCTTCCGACGGCGGGTCGGCACCACACCCGACCGCTATCGCCAGCACTTCGCCCGAACGACCGCCTGAAACGACCGCCTGAAACGACACGGAGACCCAGCATGCAGATCGCCATCGCACTCTTTCCCGGCTTCGAGCCGCTCGATGCCATCGGGCCGTACCAGGTCGTGACCCAGCTCCCCGACGCCGAGGTCGTGTTGTGCTCGGGAACGACCGGGATCGTGCGCGACCACAAGGGTCTGCTGGCCATCGAGGTCGAACACACCTACGACGACGTCGCCTCACCCGACATCGTGATCGTGCCCGGAGGCTTCGGCACGAGAGCCCTCGCCCACCCCGACTCCGACCTCGTGTCATGGGTTCGCGGCGCTCACGAGTCGACGACCTTCACCACCTCGGTCTGCACCGGGTCGCTCGTGCTCGGCGCGGCCGGCCTGCTCGACGGGCTCGACGCGACGACGCACTGGATGAACTACGACGAGCTCGCCGCGTTCGGCGCTCGACCGACGGAGCGTCGGGTCGTGCATGTCGGCAAGATCATCACCGCGGCCGGGGTGTCGTCCGGCATCGACATGGCCCTGTACCTCGTGGGCCTGACCCACGGCGACGACGTCGCCGAAGCCGTGCAACTCGGGATCGAGTACGACCCGCAGCCTCCTTACGACGCGGGCGCACCCTCCAAGGCGCGGCCCGAGATCCGCGAGCTGGTCGAGGCCGTGATCTCGGCCTCCCAACCACCCAGCGACGCAGCGGCGACCACGTCCTCGTAGACGCACCGGTAGTCGCTCGAATCGACTGGTCCGACCACCGGGCTCAGCGGGTCGGCGTCCGCTCGTCGAGGCTCCACGGGGAGTCGTAGTCGCCGGCCAGGGCGTCGAGGAGCGGGACCGGGGGGAACGCCTCGGGGCCCAGCACCCCCGCACCTGACCACACACCCTCCGCGAGCAGCTCCATTGCGACCACCGGTGCCACCGCGGTCTGCCACACGACGGCCTGCGCGCCGTCGCGCGCCATCGTCTCGGCGTTGTCGACCACGTGGTACAGGTACACGTCCCGAGGTGCCCCGTCGGGCCCGGTGCCCGTGACCCAGGTGCCGGCGCACGTGCGGCCCTCGATGAGCTCACCCAGGTCCGCGGGGTTCGGCAGGCAGGCGGCGACGACGTCGCGAGGCGCGACCGACACACCTCGGACGCTGACCGGGTCGGTGCTGTCGAGGCCGACCTTGTGCAACGTCTGCAAGACGTCGATGAACTCGTCACCCAGGCCGTACTTGAAGGTCACGCGACCGCAGTCGATCCAGCGCGGCACGAGGACGACCTCCTCGTGCTCCACGTTCACGCACTCGACGGCGCCGATGCCCTCCGGGAAGTCGAAGGTCTCGGGCTCGGAGAACGGCGCGGTCGTGAACCAGCCTCGTTCCCGCTCCCAGACGACAGGCGGGTTCAGGCACTCCTCGATCGTGGTCCAGATCGAGAAGGTCGGTGCGAACGTGTGGCCTCGCACGCTCAGGTCGGCGCCGTCACGCATGCCGATCTCGTCGATCGACGAGAACAGCTCGTCCGCGGCATAGCGGGCGAACACGTCGGCCAGGCCCGGCTCGACCCCCATGCCGCACAGCGCGAGCAATCCTCGTTCCTCCCAGCGGGCCGAGCGCTCGAACTGGAGGTCGCCGAGCTTGAGGCCGCATTCCTCGAACGGTCGTTCCGGATGCGGGCTCGACAGCGACATCGCCATGTCGAGGTAGGTCGCGCCGGCGTCGAAGCACCCGTCGAAGATCGGCATCACGAATCGGGGATCGGCCGCGTTGAGCACGGCGTCGCACCGGTGGGAGGTGATGGCCTCACTCACGGAGGCGGGGTCGGACGCATCGAGTCCGATCGCGTGCAGCCGCGGGTCGCCGACCCGGTCGATACTGCGACGGGCGCGTACCTCGTCCAGGTCGGCCAGCACCATCGACTCGAAGAACGGCCGCCTCGCCGCGATCGCGGCGAAAGCAGAGCCGACGCCTCCGGCACCGACGACGAGGATGCGCATCGAGGTGAGGCTACCGACCGTCCCTCCGTCCTCACCGTTGACCGCGCCGGCGCCCGGTGCGGCGCCAACCCGAATCAGGGAGAAGTGGTGGTGGTGTCGTCGCCAACCATCGCCGCGAGCTCGTCGCGCAGTCGCGACTCGATGCCGCTCACCAGCGCGGAGGGCCGGCCGAGGTTGCGCAGCACCGCCACGTCGGCCGCGGTGGTGTCGAGATCACCAGAGCGCACCGCCAATGCGGCTCGCACCACCCGCGCCGTCGGGTCGTCAGGACTCGCGGCGATCACCTCGTCGAGGAGGCTGATCGAGTCGGCGACGTGAGGCGTGGCGCCGATGCCGTAGACGGCCGCGCCGCGCAGGGCGGTGGCGGCCGGGTCGCCCGGTCGGCTCAGCAGCACCGCATCGAAGCAGGCGAGGACCTCGTCGAACCCGGGAGGCACCTCGCCCTCGGCGACCGTCACCCCCGACGACGCGAGGTCGGTGCCGAGCGTCGCGGTCCGCGCCCAGCAGTCTGCGGTGTCGGCGGGCAAGAGCCCGAGCGCGACTTCGAGGTCGAGGCCCATGCCCTGCATGGTGGTGAGCAACGGGCGGGGCGGTTCGAGCGCGTAGAGCGTGTCGAGATCGGCCTGGGCGCCCACGAAGTCGCCGGCGTCCTTCCGGGCCACTGCGCGGAACACGTACACGTCGGGGAACGTGTCGTCGGCGCCGATCACCCGGTCGAAGCGCTGGTTCGCCTCGTCGAGTCGCCCTGCGCGGACCAAGGCCCAGCCCTGGTAGGTCAGCGCCTCGAGCTGGTCCGGCTCGTCGTCGAGCACGTCGTCGTAGCAAGCGATCGCATCGTCGAGGTCCGAGAACAGCCGCTGGCACTCGGCCAGCCGCTCCCGCATCGTCGAGCCGCTCCCGGTCAACCCCGTCCCCGCTCCACGGGTGCCCGACGATCGAGCCACCAGCCAACCCGCCGTCGAGGCCAACGCGACCACCACCAGCACCGAGACCCAGGTGCGCGTGGCCGAGCGCGGGCGGCGCTCGGGGACCAGCTCGCGCTGTTCGTCGAGTGACCGCAACACCGTCGCGGCGCGCCGGGTGTACTCGTCCCGGAGTAGCTCGTACTCGTCGTCGGTGAGATCTCCGGCCTCGCGCTCCGCGTCGAGGTCGTCGAGCGAACGAAGCAGGTGGTCCCGTTCCTCCTCCAGGCGGGCGAAGGTGTCGGGATCGAAGCGCGGCCCGGTCACGGTCGACATCTCACCCCAGGTCCGAGCCGAGGGCTGTGTCGGTGTCCGGGTCGTGCTGGACTCGCCGGGCGCGCTCGACCAGCTCGAGGTCGTCTGCGGTGGCGGTCGCGGCCGTCGCCGACCGGCGAGAGCGGGTGAACACCATGCCGACGCCGAGCAGCCCGAGCCCCACGACGAGCACGGGGACGACCCAGACGAGCGACGCGAGGCCCGACCCGGCTGGGTTCAGCAACACCCGCGGCCCGTACCGGTCCGCGAAGTAGGTGAAGATCTCGTCGTCGGTGCGACCCGCTGCCATCTGGCGTCGGATCTCCTCGCGCATCTGCACCGCGATCGCGGCCTGCGAGTTCGCGACGTTCTCCCCCACGCACTGCAGGCACTTCATGTCACCGGCGATCGCGAACAGGCGGTCGTCGGAGTTGCCGCCGGTCGGCTCCCGCCGTGTCCCGACCGCCAACAGCACCACGACGGCCACCCCGACGAGGATCCAGATCCCTCGACGGGCCGTCACGAGTCGCCGGCCTGACTCGAGAGCGCCTCGATCACGCTGTCGACACCCTGGGCGGTGACGCCGCCCTCGAAGCGGTGCACCACGGTGCCGTCCGGCGCGACGAGGAACGATTCCGGCAGCTTCACCACTCCGTATTCGAGCGCGAACCCCCCGTTGCCCTTGGCGATCACCGGCCAGTCGCCGCCGTTCTCCTCGAACCACTCCTTCACCACCGACGGCTGCTCGTTGAACGCGACCGAGACCACCGACGCGTCGCCGGTGCGGGCGTGCTGCTCGGAGAACGCGACGAGCTCGGGATGCTCGACCTTGCAGGGCCCGCACCAGGTGGCGAAGAAGTTCACCAGCACCCACTGGCCGCGGTAGTCGTCGATGCGGAACTCCTCGCCGGTGGTGTCCGAGGCCTGGATGTCGGGGGCAAGCCCCCCGACGAGCGGGCTCTCCGTCGACCGTTCTCCCTGCGGGCTGGTGGCGAGGAGCACCACGAGCAGCGCCCCGACCGCGCCGACAGCGACCGCGATCGCGAGCGTGGTCCGCCGGCGGCCGGACCCGCTCGGGCGCGCCGCGCCAACAGGTTGGGTCGGCGCGGAGCTACTCACGCCGCGACCTCGACGGGCTTCGACGTCGGGCTCAACGGGTCGCGGCGACGGCCCGGGAACGCAGCGAACACGGTTCCGAGACACATCATCGCCCCACCCACCCACAGCCAGCTCACGAGCGGCTGCACGACCACCCGAAGCCCGATGGTCGGGTCGTCATCGCCCGGGTAGCGCTGGAGCGACAGATAGACGTCACCCCGCGGGCTGACGTCGACCGACGGCGTGCCGATCTCCCGTCCCGTCCGCAGGTACTGGTTGATCCGGGGCTCGTGAACCTCGTCGCCGTCGACCACGATGCGAGCGCGCACCTCGCGGCGGTTGTCGCGCTCGACGATCCGGATCCCCTCGTATCGCATGGTGTGGCCGGCGACCCGCGCGGTCTGGCCCTCCTCGAGCTGAAATTCCCCCTCACGGAGGTATGACTGCGACGCGGCGAGCGCGATCGCGATCACGATCACGCCGAGGTGGACGATCATCCCGCCGTTGGTGCGACCGACCAGGCCACGCCAGCCGAGACGGCGCGTGGCGAGGACCAGCTGGCGGACCGCCGATCCGCCGGCGAACCCACCCAACGCGAACGCGAGCAGGGGCCAGAACCCCCTCGCGCCGACGGCCACCGCGAACGCGAGCGTGGCCACGCCACCGACGGCGGGCCAGAGGAGTCGCTGCGACAGCACCTCGGCGTTCGATGCCCGCCACGGCAGCACCGGCGCAACGGCCATGAGGAAGAGCAGGACGATGCCGATCGGCATCGCCATCCGGTCGAAGAACGGCGCACCGACCGAGATGCGGTCACCGTTGAGCGCCTCGACGATCAGGGGGAAGACGGTGCCGAGCAGCACTACGAACGCGAAGACGGCGAAGACGAGGTTGTTGGCGAAGAACGCACCTTCCCGCGACAGTGGCGAGTCGATCCGTCCCGGCGCGCGGAGCCGGTCGCCCCGCCACCCGATGAGCCCCACCGACACGACGACGATCAGCGCGAAGAAGCTGAGCAGCAGCGGGCCGATGGTCGAGTTGGAGAACGCGTGCACCGACTCGACGACCCCGGAGCGGGTGAGGAACGTACCGAGGATCGTGAGGCTGAACGTCGCGCACAGCAGCGTGAGGTTCCACACGCGCAGCAGGCCGCGACGCTCCTGGACCATGACCGAGTGGATGTAGGCGGTACCGCAGATCCACGGGAGGAACGAGGCGTTCTCGACCGGGTCCCAGGCCCAGTAGCCACCCCAACCCAGCACCTCGTAGCTCCACCAGGCGCCGAGCAGGATCCCCGCGGTGAGGAAGCCCCACGCGAACAAGGTCCATCGCCGCGTCTCGACCAGCCAACCCTCACCGACCCGCCCGGTGACCAGCGCCGCGATCGCGAAGGCGAACGGCACCGTGAACCCGACGTACCCCAGGTAGAGCATCGGCGGGTGGAACGCCATGAGCAGGTGGTTCTGCAACAGCTCGTTGGGTCCGGGCCCGTCGAATCCGGGCGGCGGGTCGAAGCTCTGGAACGGGAGGGCCGGGCCCAGCATCAACGCGAAGAAGAAGATCCCCACCGCGAACATGACGAGCATCGCCCAGCCGACCAGCGGGTCTCTCAGCCGGTCCCGGAACCGTTGCGCGACCGCGAGCGTGTAACCGGCCAGCACGAGGGCCCACAACAGGATCGATCCCTCGAGCGCGCCCCACATGGTGGCGACGTCGAACGGGAACGGGGTGAGCGACGACGACTGCTCCGCGACGTAGCGGACCGTCGTGTCGTTGGTCAGCAGCGCTCGTTGCATCGCCAGCACCGACACCACGGCACCGAGGAACGCGATCAGCGCGAACCCGCGGCTCGACGTGAGCAGCTCTCGCCGGTCGGGTGAGCGGAGCCCGACGACCTGCGCGACGAGGCCGCCGATGCAGGCCGTGAGGCCGAGGACGATGCCGGCGATGCCGAGGGCGAGGTTCACGGACGCGAGGCCGACTCCCGCGCGTCGTTCTCGGCGTCGCGGAGGCGGTCGTCGTGCTCTTCTTCGTAGGTGTTGTCGTGCCGGATCAGGATCCGGTCCGATCGGAACACGGCCGCTGCGGCCGCGCTGGTCGCGCCGGGCGCGGACGTGAACTGGCCCTCGACCACGATCGGGATCTTCGGACCGAACAGCTCGGGGGGCTCACCGCTGTGCTCGACGTGGACGCGGTCGCCGCCGAACATGAGGTCGAACGCCACACCGCCTTCGGTTCGATCGATCGAGTCGCGCACGACGTTGCCCTGCATCCGGAAGCGCTTGTCGCCGATCTCGCTCTGCTTCGCGACCGCCTCGTCGACGTTGTAGAAGAACACCGTCGCCGAGCTGAGGCCGTTCCACAGCACGGCGACCACACCGATGACCACCGCGACGATCACGACGCTGCCCACGACCCTGCGCGCGGGTCGTCGAGCCGGTTCGACGTCGCGGGGAGTCAGGTCGAGCGGCGCGGCCTCGGTGGACTCCGCGGTCGGCTCGTCACTCACATCCATCGGCGCGACTCCGGAGGGACCTCGCGGGCGAGCCGGCGGCCGCGCCGCAGGATCGCGATCGCGTACCCCCCGATCGCCACGGCGGTGATCCCCCAGGCACCGAGGATGTAGCCCCAGTGGTCGACCATCGCGATCACGCCGCCACCCCCTCGGAACGACGCTCCTCGATCGCCTTCTCGACCCGCATGCGATCGACCTGCAGCGACAGCCAACCCACACGGAACCGGTGCATCGACAGCCACACGGCGAGCACCCCGAACACGGCCATCGACAGCATCAGGGTGAAGAGCTGCGAACCGTCGATGGAGGGGTCGGCAGTGCCGAACAGCGTCTTCTCCTGATGCAGCGAGGCCCACCAGTCGACGGACTTGTGCACGATCGGGATCAGGAACGCCGACGCGATGCCGAGCACCGCGGCGCGAGTCGCGCGGGCCCGGGGATCGTCGGTCGCGGCGCGCAGGGCCAGGTAGCCGACGTAGAGGAGGAACAACAGTGCCGTGGTGGTCAGGCGGGCGTCCCACTCCCAGAACGTGCCCCAGGTGATCCGGCCCCACAGCGAGCCGGTGACCAGCGTGAGGCCGAGCATGAGCACTCCGATCTCGGCGGTGGTGTGGGCGGCCACGTCCGCGAAGTCGCTGCGCTTCCACAGGTAGTAGCCAGAGAACAGCGCGTTGGCGATGAGCAGCATGTAGGCGGCGGTCACGGTGGGAACGTGCACGTACATGATGCGGATGGATTCGCCGAGCTCGGCGTCTGCTGGGCTGACGCCGAACGCGAAGATCACCACGGCGACGCAGCCGACGGCGGCGACGGCACCGAGGATGCGGGTGCCGAGCGAGCCGGTGGATTGGTTCATGACTCCTCCAGGAGGGGGCCCCACAGGACGGATCCGAGGGCGAGCTCGACGAACGCGAAGATGCCCAGCATCGCGGCCCAGGCCCAGCCGCCACCGACCGCACGGCCGAGGGCGATCTCGAAGGCCCGGGTCGCTCCCAGCAACACGGGGGCGAGCACCGGCAACAGCAGCAGGGGAAGGGCGGTATCGCGAGCCCTCAGGCCGCTGGTCAGCGGGCCGTACAGGGCCCCGGCTGCCGCGATCCCGATCGTCGCGACGACACAGACCACGCTGAGGAGCGCGATCCCCGTGGGCGACACCCCGTAGAACACGATGACGCCCAGACCGAGCACCACGTCGACGACGAGGAGCTGAAGGGTCAGCGCGACGACCTTGCCCAGGTAGATCCCGGCGGGGCGCAGGCCCGAGAGTCGGAGCGCGTCGAACACGCCGTCGGCCTGCTCGAGCGCGAACGACCTCTGGACCAGGAGCACGGCGGCGAACAGTACGGTCACCCAGAACAATCCAGAGGTCGCGCGCTGCAGAGCGCCGCTGTCGGAGTCGAGCGCGAAGCCGAACAGCAACAGCACCGCTCCCACGAACGGCAGGACATGGGTCAGCCCGATCCGCGACCGCGCCTCGATCCGCAGATCCTTGGCCGCGATCAGCCGAGCGTCGGTCAACGCGGCGATCAACTCGCACCCCCCGTCGACACACCCTCCATCGGCGCGCGCTCCTTCGGAGGGCGGGCCGAGGTGGCCGGTTCGACGGCCGACGGGGCGGGGCGGCCCCCGGGCACCGAGCCCGTCACCATGCCGCCCACCAGTGTCACGACGCGGTCGGCCACGGCCACGGCGCGGTCGAGCTCGTGAGAGGCGAACAACACGGTGGCTCCCGCGGTCGCAGCCTCGGCGATCAGGGCGTCGAGCACGTCGCGGGCCTCGGCGTCGAGGCCGGCGTGGGGCTCGTCGAGCAGCCAGAGCCGGGGCCGCTTGGCCACGAGCACGGCGAGTGACACTCGGCGACGCTGCCCCGCGGACAGTTGGGCCACCGAGTGGGACCAGGTCCGGGGCGGCAACATCACCCGCTCGAGGGCGGCCGGGGCGTCGCCGGCGTCGACCCCGGCGGCGCGGGCCCAGAACCGCACGTTGTCGAGGGCGGTCATGTCGTCGTAGAGCCCGGTGGCGTGGCCCAGCAGGCCGACGAGG
>DATEEV010000212.1:0-8516 GCA_035281005.1 Microthrixaceae bacterium
CCGGGCCCTCGACGCCGGCATCAACTTCATCGACACCGCGGACGTCTATTCGGCCGGCGAGTCCGAGGTGATCGTCGGCAAGGCGCTGGCCGGTCGGCGCGACGACGTCGTTCTCGCCACGAAGATGCACGGCCCGATGGGAGCGGATCCCAACGAGCGCGGTAACTCCCGACGTTGGGTGATCCGCGAGGTCGAGAACAGCTTGCGCCGGCTGGGGACCGACCACATCGATCTGTACCAGATCCATCGGTTGGACCCGAGCACCGACATCGACGACACGCTCTCGGCGCTGACTGATCTCGTGCATCAGGGCAAGGTGCGGTATCTCGGGTCCTCGACGTTCCCTGCAGAGGCCATCGTCGAAGCCCAATGGGTCGCCGAGCGCCGGGGCCGGGAGCGCTTTCGGGTCGAACAGCCGCCGTACTCGATCTTCGTGCGAGGCGTGGAGGCGTCGGTGCTGCCCACGTGCGAGCGATACGGGATGGGGGTCATCCCCTGGAGCCCACTCAACGGTGGCATGCTCACCGGCCGTTACCGCCCCGGTGAGCCCGCGCCAACGACCGGACGGGCCCAGCGGATGCCAGACCGCTACGACCCGGACCGCCCCGGCGTGCGTCGCAAGTTGGAATGCGTGCCCCAGCTCGAGGAGCTGGCGGCTTCTGTCGACCTGCCGTTGACGCATCTGGCGCTCGCCTTCACGCTCGCCCACCCAGCGGTGAGTGCCGCGATCATCGGGCCGAGGACGATGGAACAGCTCGAGGGACTTCTCGGCGCAGGCGACGCGACGCTCGACGACGAAACCTTGGACCGCATCGACGAGATCGTCCCGCCCGGGAAGAACCTGGAATCGTCCGACAGTGGATGGATGGCGCCCTCACTGGCTCAGGCGTGGCGGCGTCGCCGCCCGGCTGGCGCGCGCTGAGCCCGACTTCGCGCCTCGCGAACGTCAACTACCGCCCCTCGGCGCCGGCCAAGGTGCTGGCACCCCGACCGGAAGGCGGCTCGCACGCTGGGAGCAAGGCGGTCTCCGCTGAAGGAGGTCGGCTTCACAGCGGCAGCGAGGCGTTGGCGGCGGCGAGCACGGCGACCGACCGGTTGAATGCCTCCTGCTCGGCCTCGGTCATCCGCGGCCGCAGCGGTTGACTGGGGCCGTCGGGGCCGAGCACGCAGGGAAGGCTCGCGCAGACACCGTCACCCACCCGCACCGACACCGGGACGATCGCACCGACCTCGTGCTCGAGCGCGTTCACCAGGCCGCTCACCGTCAGCCCGATGCCCTGGACCGCCGAGCCCTTCAGGTCACGGATCTGGTAGGCCGCGCCCCGCACCTCCTCTTCGATCAGCCCCAGCCGCTCCTCGGTCAGGTCGATCCCCCGCTGCTCTGCGAAGTCCCGCAACGGCAGCGTGCCCACCATCGCCGAGCCCAGGAGGAACACGCATGAGTCGCCGTGCTCGCCCACCACCCAGGCATGGGTGCTGCGGGGATGCACCCCGCACTCCCGGGCCACCGAGTCGGTGAGCCGCAGTGTCTCCAGCGCGGTTCCTGAGCCCATCACGGCGACCGGGCGGTCGTCCCAGCGGCGGGTGAGGTACTCGGTCAACACGTCGACCGGATTGGTCACCACCAGGGCGATCGTCGGCATGCGGCCGGCCTCGATGGCCGTCGCCACCGAGTCCATCACCGCCAGATTGCCCTGGAGCACGTCGAGGCGGCCCTCCCCCGGCATGGTGTGCTTGCCGGCGGTGATGACCAGGACGTCCTCGTGGTCGATTCCATCCAGGCCCCGGCCCCGCACTTCGATCTGCGAGAGCAGGGCCCGGCCGTTCATGAAGTCGAGAGCCAGACCGTGGGCCGCGGCCTGGTCGCGGCCATAGATCGTCACCCGTTTCGCCATCCCCCGCATCACGAGCGCGGACGCCGTCGCCACCCCCACTCCGCCCGTCCCGATGATGCCCACCGACAATCCGGCCATGACACTCCGTTCTTGAACCCGTCTGACGTACGCAGACGCTACGCGGGGCAACCCGATCTGGGGCGGGTCCGGGGCCATGAGTGAGGTGCTGGTACCCCGATCGAAATGAGGCTCGCCCCCTGGCGAGCCAGGCGATCGTCCCCGAGGATTGCGTCGTGCGTGCAGTGTTGATGCTGTCCGGCGTCGAGCTTCGGCGCCGCTGGTGGTCGGTCATCCTCGTCACGGTGCTGGTCGGTGCGATCGGTTCGGTCGTGCTGGCTACCGCTGCGGGTGCGCGACGAAGCGCGAGCGCGCTCGAGCGATTCAACGAGTACAGCCGTCCGGCAACGTTGCAGATCGAGGGCGAGTTCACCCGGGACCAGGTTCGCGACCTCCGGCGCGTCGACGGCGTGTTGGGCGTCGCGGTGTTGGATGCTGCCGTCGTCAGAATCGTCGGGCGGAACACCGTCCAGGTCGGGGTGCAGACCGACGATGTCTTCGGCACGGATGTCGACCGTGATCGCTTGGTCGATGGGAGGCGCGCCGACCCGAACGCGCCGCACGAGGTCACGATCAGCGAGGGACTCTCGCAAGCGGCGGGCCTCGGTATCGGCGATCGATTGCCGACGGCGTCGTTGACGGCCGAGCAGGTCGTGCTTGCCGCCTCCCAGTTTCCCGGCGCACCGCAGGGTCCGGCACCGGAGCTCGACATCGTCGGCATCGTGCGCCGTCCCCTGGATCTCGGCGACCGAGCCGCGTCGGGCGGCATCGTCATCCTGACGCCCGCGTTCATGGAGCAGTACCGCGGTCACATCGGCGTCTATTCGCAAGTGCTCCGCGTACGGACGACCGACGCTTCCGGCGAGGTGGAACGGATCTCGGCGGCCGCCCGAGACATCCTCGGAGACGCACCGAAGTTCCGGCTCACCGATACTGCGGAGGAGACGCAGGGCTCCGGCGACGCGATCGGCGTCATCACCGTCGCCCTCTGGGTCTTCTGCACCGTTGCTGCGCTGGCCGGGCTGGTCGCGATCGCGATCGTCCTCGCGCGCGAAATCTCGCTGGGCCGCGCGGACCAGACGGTACTGCGATGCCTCGGCCTCAGCCGGCGACAACGCATCATGACCAGCGCGCCGACTGCATTCGTCGTCGGCGCTGGCGGTGTTGCGATCGCGATCGTGGGCGCCGCGCTGGCATCACCGCTTCTCCCGATTGGCATCGCGCGGCGCGCCGACATCGACATCGGGTTGCACTTCGACTGGACGGTCATGCTGTTGGGGGGACTCGCCATCGCAGCGTGTGTCACCCTGGTCGCCACGCTCGCCGCGTCGCGTGCGTCGCACGCGATGTCACCCGAGACGGCTTCGGAACGCGCGAGGCGCTCACGGAGCTCGCTGATCGCGAGGGCGACACGACCGCTGCCACCTTCTCTGGGCTTCGGGACGGGACTCGCGCTCGAGCGCGGACGGGGAGCGCGTGCCGTTCCCGTTGGGTCGGCCGTGCTCGGGACCGCGTTCGGCGTTCTGGGCATCACCGCCGTGCTCGTGTTCGCGTTGAACCTGCGTCAGGTCTCGGAGACTCCGCGGGAGTACGGCTGGACGTGGAGCATCGCCGCGCCCGACGCGACGTTCAGCGACCCGTGCACCACCGAGGACTTCGGGCTGACTGACGTGGCCGGCGTGAGCGACGTAGCCGGACTCTGCTACCAACCGGTGAGCGTCGGCGGCCGCGCGGTGACCGGTTGGGCCTTCACGAATGTGCGAGGCGAGATCAATCCGGCGGTGATCGAGGGACGCGCCGCTGCGACCGCGTCCGAGGTCGCGCTCGGGAGCGACACGCTGCGCGAGCTCAACAGGGCGATCGGCGACGAGGTCGAGATCGCCGCAGGGGACCGCAGATCGACGTATCGCATCGTCGGCCGCGTCATCGTCCCACGCGTCTACTCGAGTGAAGTGCAGCCGCTCGCGGACGGCGCGGTGTTCACGAGCGCGGGGTTCGAACCGCTCAAGGGCCTCCTCGGCGTCGAGGTCGTTCGTTACCTCACTGCGCGCGTCGCGCCGGATGCCGATGTTGCCGCGGTGATCGCACGTATCAACGAGAACCCGGCGTTCAATCCGCCAGCCGAGCTGAACTTCGGCAACGATGCAGGCGCCAAGCGCGCCGTCGTCCCGCCCGAGATCGAGCGCGTCCGCGACGCGGATTGGATCACGCCAGCACTCATCGCCTTGCTCGCCGTGCTCGCGACCATCGCCGTCGCGCACACGATCGTGACCAGCGTGCGCCGTCGACGCCGCGAGCTCGCCGTGTTGAAGGCACTTGGCTTCGGACGGCGTCAGCTGCGGCTCACGGTTGGGTGGCAGGCAACGACGCTCGCAGTTGTCGGGCTGGTTGTTGGCCTCCCGCTCGGTGTGCTCGTCGGCAGCCTGGCGTGGCGGCTCGTCGCCGAGAGCCTTGGCGTGGCAACCGATGTCTCGGTGCCGTTGCCGGCGCTCGCAGTCGTCGCGGTCGGTGCCCTCGTCATCGTCAACGCGGCCGCATTCGTTCCCGCGTTGTCGGCCGCGCGCGTTCGTCCAGCCGTGTTGCTGCGCGCCGAGTAGCGGGAGAGCCCAGCCAGCCTCCGGGCTGTCCTCAGATCGGCGCCCGGAGCTCGGCGGTCGCTCGGTCGGTGATGGAATCGACCGGGTCGTCGCAGGGCCAGCACCATTCGCCCAGCTCGCCGAGAACGATGTTGAAGCATGAAGGCGAACGCAACGGGCCGGTTTCCACACCGCGTGGGTCGACGGTCGGTCAGCCATCCCTCTCGTATCGCTCCCTCCAACGCACCCGATGACAGGAAGTGCAGTGTGTGCGCATACTGCGGATCGGATCCGCGCGCCGCAGGCGCTCGCCAGGAGGAGGTGGAAGTGCAGGTCGAGCTCGACATACCGAGCGCCGACGCGGCCGGACGCGTGTTCCTGACGTGGACGCCAGTGCAGGCGACCGCACGGCTCGCCCAGGCCGATGACGCCTCGCCCGTCCAGGTCACCCTGCGAGGCCGATCATCAGGTGGTCGGGTGCAGTTCGCGACGACCCGCACCCACGTCGGCACCCCCGAGTTGCAGCTGACACTGCCGGCCAACGGGACGAAGGTTTCCTTCTTCGTCGCCGGGGTGTTCGGGCAGCCGAGCAAGGCGCTCGACGATGGTGCGGTCCAGGTTCGGGTCGCCGGAGGCGCGCCGGTCGTCGCGGAGAAGAAGGTCACCGTTCGGATCCGAAAGGACGCCACCAAGATGACCGGTCCCGAGCGAGATCGGTTTCTGACAGCGCTCGGGACGTTCAACAACCGAGGGACGGGGCGGTTCCGCGATTTCTACGAGATGCACGTCAGCGGGACCCTCGATGAGTCGCACGGCAACGTCGGCTTCCTGTCCTGGCACCGCGCCTACCTGCTCGACCTCGAGCGCGAGCTGCAGGCGATCGACCCCAGCGTGACTCTCCCGTACTGGCGCTTCGACCGAGCCGCGCCCTCACTGTTCACCCCCGCGTTCCTCGGGCGGTCCGACGCCACCGGCCGGGTGTCATTCACCCCGGGGCACCCGCTCGAAGGCTGGCGGACCGCCGGCGTGCCCGGCATCACCCGCGCCGCGGGGTTCCCCATCAGCCAGGCGCCGCCCGGGCTTCGCACCGAGAACGCGACGATCGCCCTCGGTGGACCCGCTCCCAACGCCCAGTACGGCGGGTTCGTCGCCATGGAGATCAACCCGCACGGCTTCGCCCACACCAGCTTCACCGGGCTGATCCGCAACCCCGCCACCTCACCCCGCGACCCGCTGTTCTTCCTCCTTCACGGCAACGTCGATCGACTCTGGGCGAAGTGGCAGTGGTTCCACCGCCGCACCGACCCGGCCAACCCCCGCGCGTTCGCGCCGGCGCTGAACAATCGAATCGGCCACCGCCTCTCCGACACCATGTGGCCGTGGAACAACAACACCGCGCCTCCCCGGCCGGCGACGGCTCCCGGAGGCACCCTGGCACCCTCGACCGTCACCACCGCACCCGGCCCATCACCAACGGTGCGATCAATGCTCGACCACCAAGCCGTCGGCGGCGGGGCCCCATTGGGCTTCGCCTACGACGACGTACCGTTCGAGGTCTGAAGAACGAGGAGCAGCTCATGCCTGCGATCGACGTCGACGAGTACCGCAACCGCTACGAACAGGAGCTCGAACGAACCCGGACGCAATCGACCCGCACCAAGGGAGCCCGCTCGTACACCGACGGCGAGCCCGGGGATTTCATTGCTGTCGATGACGCCCGCGACGACCTGGGTCCCCGGGTCGCTCAGCTGCTCGCAGTGGCGACTGACCGCGATCGAAAGATCGACGATCGTCTCGACGCGTTGCAGGCCCTCAGTGCCCTCGAGTTCCTCGGCGCCCGCTTCTCGCCCTACCGCGCCGAGTGGGTCTCGACGCTGCGCACCCTCGCCGAGGACCCCCGAGCCACCGTGCGCCGCAGCGCCCTCGAGCAGCTCGCCCTCCGCCAGGACCCCCACGCCCGCGAGCTGCTCCTCACCGGGCTGGACAAGCCGGCTTCTGCACTGGTGCCCGATGCGGTCGCCCTGCAGTTCCTCGGCCACGACGGCCACGGCGACGCGGTCCCGGCAGCCAGGAAGGTCTACCGGCGGTCCAAAGGCGCCGCCCGTGAGGAAGCCCTTCGCATCCTCGCCACCGATCCGGGCTCGGCCGCCATGCTCGAGCGCCTGATGAAGGACAAGTCGGAGAAATCCTCAGTCCGGCGAATCTCAGCCGCCGCATTGCAGGACCTCGATCCGAGCCGCTTCGAGAAGGCCGCCCGCCGCGTCGTGGCCGACGACGACGACTTCAACGAGATCCGTTCCACCAGCCTCACCGGTCTCGCGTTACGCCGGACCGCTGAGTCCGCTCCCGACGACGCTCTCGTGCAAACCGTCACCAAGCTGCATTCATCCTCCCGCTCCCCGGCGGTCAAAGCGTCGGCCTCGCGGTTCCTCGCTGCTACTCGCGACCGCTCCGAAACATGACCAAAACCACCGCCGGGTCCCGTCACCGGTCCGCCGATGAACGGGAGCACGAGCGCCTCATCCACCTCGCTCGGCAGGACCCCGACTCGGGAGCGGCGCTCGTCCGCCTCCTCGACGAGCGGGCACCCCATCACCACGGCCGGTCAACCGCCAGCACGAACCGGCTCCGCGCCCGAGTATTCATCGAGTTCGGCGACCTGGGCCTCCCGAGTGCCGCGATGCCGTTCGTGCTCGAGGAGCTCGAGTCGGGTCTCGACCCGTCGACCGTCGCTGCCGCCGGCCGCGCCCTGCTCGGCGCGACCGAACCCCTGCCAACCGACGCTGGCCCCCTCCTTGTCTCGGCGATCGAGCGACTCCGCGGCAACGACGAGGAAGTCCGATTCCTCGCCGCGAACGTCGGAACCATCCTCCCTACCGCCATTGAGGACCTCACCGGAACCATCGAGCAGCTCGGTCCCTCGGCAGCACCGGCACGAGCAGCACTCGCCGAGCTCCTCGAGCACCACCAGTGCTGCTTCAATCCCGCCGTGCGCACGCGCTTGGAGGCCGCGCTACATCGGCTGGGAAGCGAGGACCGGCCCCCGTGCTGCCACGCGCCGAGCGACACTCACGAACCGTCCACGGCGCCCGGTGGCAACGACGCAACCCTGACCACCGATCTCACGACACTCGTGCTCGAGGACCAGGACGGCAACCGCGCCTCATTCGCCGAGCGGTTCCACGGTCGCGCGACCGCGATCACCTTCTTCTACACCCGCTGCACCAACCCCCAACGGTGCTCGCTCACCGTGGCCCGGCTCGCGTCCCTCGCCCGGCGGATCGACGACGCTCGTCTTGACTGCGGCGTTGCGGGCATCTCCTACGACCCCCGATACGACCGCCCCGACCGACTCCGCACCTACGGCGCCGAACGCGGCATGACGTTCTCACCGCGTTGCTCCCTACTGCGGACGATCGGTCCGTTCGAACCACTCATCGACGCGCTTGACCTCGGGGTCGGCTTCGGGCCGGTGACCGTCAACCAGCACCGGCTCGACTTGATGGTCGTCGACTCTGACCTCTGCGTGCGCGCCCACCGCACCCGTCGGCTCTGGTCGGAGGACGACGTCCTCGCCGACCTGAACGCCGCTACCGGAGTCACACGCGCTCAGTAGCAATCCAGCGTCGATGCCGCTCACGGACTCTCAGTCGGCCGGCTCGACGAAGGATGGCTCGGCCGGCTCCATCAGGCTCTCGTTGAGCAGGAAGCCCTGGTGCTCAATCTTGATCGTCTCGATGGCGACCGCGTTGCCGTTGGCGTCG
Organism: Microthrixaceae bacterium; assembly: GCA_035281005.1. Classification (GTDB taxonomy): domain Bacteria; phylum Actinomycetota; class Acidimicrobiia; order Acidimicrobiales; family Microtrichaceae; genus DATEEV01. The sequence goes on from DATEEV010000212.1 coordinate 8,293, forward strand.
AGATCACCCAACGCCTGGTACTCCGGAATACCGTGAGCGCACGCGAGGTCGCCTGCGCCGGCTGACTACCGGTGGGGCAGCACAACCCGTACGGCAGTCCCGTTCGTGTCCCGCCGCTACGCTCGCGCTCTCAAAGGGCGCCGAATGATCTATGCCTTCGAAGGCTTCGAGCTGGACACGGATCTCTATGAGCTGAGATCTGATGGCGCGGATCTCGCGTTGGA
>DATEEV010000213.1:0-7014 GCA_035281005.1 Microthrixaceae bacterium
CATGCGGGCTTCCTCGCGACTCGCGACGCCCACAAGCGGTCCCTGCCCGGGCGCCTGGTCGGCATGTCGGTCGACGCTGCCGGTCGACCGGCGCTGCGCCTCGCGCTGCAGACCCGCGAACAGCACATCCGGCGCGAGCGCGCCACCTCCAACATCTGCACCGCACAGGTGCTGCTCGCCGTGATCGCGTCGATGTACGCCGTGTATCACGGCCCCGAGGGGCTCCGACGCATCGCCCTGCGGGTGCAGCGTTCGAGCGGAGTGCTCGCGTCCGCGCTCCGCGCGGCCGGGATCGAGGTCGTGACGCGCCATCACTTCGACACCATCACCGTCCGCATCCCCGGCCGAGCCGCCGAGGTCGTGGCCGCCGCGGTCGAACGCGACATCAACGTGCGCCCCGTCGACGACGACCACGTGGGCATCTCGGTGGACGAGACCACCACGCCCGCCCACCTCGTCGCCGTCCTCGAGGCATTCGGCATCGAGACACCAGACGTCGTCGCGATCGACACCCAGGCGTTCGACCCGACGCCCGACGCACTGCAGCGGACGTCGCCCTACCTCACGCATCCCGTGTTCTCCCAGCACCGCTCCGAGACCGACATGCTCCGCTACCTTCGCCGGCTCGCCGACCGTGACGTCGCGCTCGACCGGGCGATGATCCCGCTCGGCAGCTGCACCATGAAGCTGAACGCGACCAGCGAGATGATCCCGGTCACCTGGCCCGAGTTCGGCGCCATCCACCCGTTCGCCCCGGCCGACCAGACCGCCGGCTATCGGCGCCTTTTCGTCGAGCTCGAGGCCTGGCTCGCCGAGATCACGGGCTACGACCGCGTCTCACTGCAGCCCAACGCCGGCAGTCAGGGCGAATACGCAGGCCTGCTCGCGATCCGGGCCTACCACCGCAGTCTCGGTGGAGACGACCGCGACATCTGCCTGATCCCCGCTTCGGCTCACGGCACGAACGCGGCGTCCGCGGTGATGGCCGGGATGCGGGTCGTGGTCGTCGGCTGCGACGACGGCGGCAACGTCGATCTCGACGACCTCCGCGCCAAGGTGGAGGAGCACGCCGGAGACCTGGCCGCGGTGATGATCACCTACCCGTCGACCCACGGCGTGTTCGAAGAGTCGATCCGCGAGATCTGCGACCTCGTCCATGAGCACAACGGTCAGGTGTACCTCGACGGCGCGAACATGAACGCGCTGGTGGGCGTCGCCCGACCCGGGGACTTCGGCGCGGACGTCGGGCACCTCAACCTCCACAAGACCTTCTGCATCCCCCACGGCGGTGGTGGCCCCGGCGTCGGCCCGGTCGGGGTGCGGGCCCACCTGGCCCCGTTCCTCCCCAATCACCCCCTCGTCGACGAGGCGGGGCCTCCCGGCGGCATCGGCCCGATCTCGGCCGCACCCTGGGGCTCGGCGTCGATCCTGCCGATTTCGTGGGCCTACATCGCGATGATGGGCCCCGACGGTCTCCGCGACGCCACCGCCGGCGCGGTCCTCGCCGCGAACTACGTCGCCCGGCGGCTGGCCGACCACTATCCGGTGCTCTACAGCGGACGCCACGGCCTCGTCGCCCACGAGTGCATCCTCGACATCCGCCCGATCGAGAAGACCACCGGCATCTCGGGCGAGGACATCGCCAAGCGGCTCATCGACTACGGATTCCACGCGCCGACCATGTCGTTCCCGGTCCCGGGCACGCTCATGGTCGAACCGACCGAGAGCGAACCGTTGGCCGAGCTCGATCGCTTCTGCGAGGCGATGATCGCCATCCGCGCCGAGATCGGCCGGGTCGAGTCGGGCGAATGGGTCGCCGACCGGAGCCCGCTGCGACACGCTCCGCATCCCGCCGACGACGTCGTCGCCGACGAGTGGGACCGTGACTATCCACGTGAGCTCGGCGCCTATCCCGACCCGGCGACCCGGCGGGCCAAGTACTGGCCGCCGGTGAGCCGCGTCGACAACGGCTTCGGCGACCGCAACCTGGTCTGCTCGTGCCCGCCGATGGAGGAACTGGCACAGCCGGCGCGCTGAAGCCTCGCTCGATTCCGCAACCACCGAGCCCGAACACGAGTCCGGCTCGATCGCGGTAACACTCTGGGGTCGCCGGTCGACACACTGCGATGGACACCCTCGAGCCGCACCCGACCTCCGAGCAGGAGTCGCAGGCCTCGGAGTCGACCGCGACCTTGCCGACCGAGTCGCACCCGTGGCTCGTCGCGACCGTCACCGCGGTGCTCACGGTGGCGTCGGCCCTCGCCACCGGAGGGCTCGCGTCAGTGGTGCTGGAGGTGTCGGGCCCGCTCGCGGCGGTGGGATCTCGAGTCATCGATCATGCGCCGACCGCGGTCCGCGAGTGGGCGATCGACGTATTCGGTACCGCCGACAAGGCGGCGCTGCAGGTCGGGACGGTCGTGATCCTCCTCGGGCTCGGCACCGTGGTGGCCCGATTCGCGAGCCGACATCGTGCCTTGGTCGTCATCGCTCCCGCGGTCCTGGCCGCGGTCGGTGTCGTGTCCGCCCGATCGTCGACCGAAGGGGCCGGGGCCTCGATCCCGGCCGTCGTGGCCGGGCTCACCGCGGCGGTGGTACTCGGATGGCTCACCAGCCCCACCCGCGGGGCCATGACGGCCGAGCCGTTCGACCGGCGCACCTTCCTCGTTCGAGCAGCCGTGGTGAGCGCCGGCGCGGCGGGCGTCGCCGCCACCGGAGCGGTCATCGGGGGCGAGCGCGACCGAGAGATCGCGACCACGGCGCGCCAACTCCGCCTCCCAGCGCCCACTGACACGGTCCCGCCCGTTCCCGACACTGCGTCGATCGGTCACGGCGTCGAGCCGTTCCTCACTCCGAACGAGGACTTCTACCGCATCGACACCGCCCTCGTTCCGCCCCGGGTCGATCTCGACTCGTGGCGACTCACGATCGGCGGCATGGTCGACCATCGCCTCGAGCTCGACTTCGAGTCGCTCCTCGACCGAGGCGTCGTGGAGCGGGTGGTCACCCTCGCCTGTGTGTCGAACGAGATCGGCGGACCATATGTCGGCAATGCGAAATGGCTCGGAGTCCCGCTGGCCTCGCTGCTCGAAGAGGCCGGCGTCGATCCCGCGGCCACCCAGGTCGCGTCGCGTTCGGTCGACGGATGGACCTGCGGGTTCCCCACCGAGGTCGCCCTCGACGGGCGCGACGCGCTCGTGGCCGTGGGGATGAACGGTGAGCCGCTGCCCGTCGCGCACGGCTTCCCCGTGCGTCTGGTCGTACCCGGGCTCTACGGGTACGTGTCGGCGACGAAGTGGCTGAGCGAGATCGAGCTCACCACCTTCGAGGACTTCGAGGGGTACTGGATCCCGCGGGGTTGGGCCGTCGAAGCCCCGGTCAAGACGGCGTCCCGCATCGACGTCCCGCGTCGGAACGAGAGCGTGCCGGCGGGCCCGGTGGCAATCGCCGGAGTCGCGTGGGCCCAGCACCGTGGCATCGCCAAAGTCGAGGTCCGGGTCGACGACGGTGACTGGGAGGAGGCCGAGCTCGCGACGGACGTCTCCGTCGACGCCTGGCGGCAGTGGGTCCACGTGTGGGACGCCTCCCCCGGTGAGCACCGGCTGGCCGTCCGGGCGACGGACGGAACGGGTGAGACCCAGCCGGAACGCCGGACCCGCCCGATCCCCGACGGCGCCCAGGGATGGCACTACATCGACGTGCAGGTGGGCGACTGATCCTCATGGTCGAGGCTTCCTCCGTTCAGGCTCGGTCGCTGACGCTCCCTGCTTCACTGCGGAACCTCGACTGATCCTCATGGTCGAGGCTTCCTCCGTTCAGGCTCGGTCGCTGACGCTCCCTGCTTCACTGCGGAACCTCGACTGAGCGCCCTGGGCAGATCCACCCCCGCCCCGACCGGCTACCACCCTGTCCGACCCGCTAGCGTTGGGCATCTGCGCTGGGGCCGCCGTGGTCCGCGGCGCGCTCTATTCGGCTGACGGGGCGGAGGCGATGCGTTGAGCACAGCGGCACGGCGCTCGTGGGGTCGACCCGGCGTGCTTCGCCGGGGCATCGCCGCGCCGGTGCTGATCGCGCTCGTGACGATGGGGCTGCTCGCCTCCTGCGCGCAGTCGACCGATGTGCAGACCGCCGCCCAGGCCAAGCCCGTGGCGAAGAAGGACGAGAAGCAACCGAAGGTCGTCATCCCCAAGTGGGTCACCGCCGGATTCGCGATGGCCGAGCGGGAGATCGCTCGCCGCAAGCCGCTCACGCGGCCTGAGGCCGATCCGAACGCCCGGGTGCAAGGCCTCCCCTCCCGCCCCGAGTTCATCGCCCTCCTGACCGCAGCGGGCGTGAACCCCCAGTCCGCTGGTTGCATCTACGACAACGTCTCGGTCGGCCCGGTCGCGGAGCACGCCGAGAAGCTCTTCGGGGCACTCGCCAATTCCTCGGAGGAGGAGCGTCAGGCCGTCGCCGGCGGCACCCTCGCGGAGCTGGACCAGCCCCAGCTCCAGCAGTTCCTGGTCGCGATCGCGCCGTGCATGGACCCCCAGACCCTCGTCGCGCTGGTCGCATCGACCGGCGGCAAGATGTCAGGTGACGGCTCGGCGCTCGACGCCTTCGGGCTCGGGGGGCTCGACGGGCTCAACGGTGCTCAGCTCGCGTCGCTGCTCGTGGCCTACGGTGGCGCCCCCGCCGGCGCGGACATCCTGGCGACCGCGGCAGCAGCGGGCATCACGCTCACGGCGGGCCAGGCCCAGGCCTTGACCGGCGCGGTCGCCGCCAATGCGATCGGCCAGGCAGCCGGTCTCGACCCGAAGAGCATCGACTTCGACAAGATCGACACCTCGAAGATGACCCCCGAGACGGTCGGCGTGCTCCTGCTCGCGCTGGCCCGGGGCCTCACCGATCCGCAACGTCAGCAGCTCGCCACGGTCTCGAACCTCAATCTCGCCAATCTCGATCTGGCGATCGACCCCGACAAGCTGACCGCGGAGAACGGCGGCGCACTGCTGTTGGTGCTGATGCCGTTCCTCTCCGCCCAGCTCGCGCCTCAGAGCGGTGGCGCTCCCCCGGGTATCGACCCGGGCCAGGTCTATGTTCCTCCCGGCTCTGACCTCTCCGGGGTGAACCCCCTGCTGTTCGTCAAGCGGGAGAACCTGATCTCCGGTCTCATGCGTGACGGTGTGGCCGAGCCGGTCGCCGGCTGCATGTACGACAAGCTCCGGACCATCGACCCCGGGCTGCTGTCGCTCACCTTCACCGGTCAGAGCCTGGCCGGCGGCTCACAGCTGCTGCTGACCATCATCGGCTGCACGCTACGCATCTGACGCTGCTACTCCGGAGCGGTTGATCGCCACGGAGTCGGTGCCCAGGTACGAGGCCACGACCAGTTCGTCGGCCAGGACCTTCTCGGCATCGCCGGATGCGATCACGGCCCCGAGGTCCAAGGCGACCAACCGATCGCACAGGCCTGCCAACAGCGGCATGTCGTGCTCGATGATCACCATGGCCGCGCCGGTGACGTCGCGGATGCGTCCGAGCAGGGGCCCCAGGGTCTCGGTCTCCTTCTGGGCGACGCCGGCCGACGGCTCATCGAGCAGCAGGAGCACTGGGTCCTCGGCCAGCAGGCAGGCGAGCTCGACGATACGTCGGGTGCCAGTGGACAACTCGGAGGTCAGCTTGTCGCGATGGTCGCCCAGGCTGAGCAGTTCGATCAGGGCATCGACCCGTTCGGTGATCTCGAGCTCCGACTCGAACGACGCGGGCTGGCGGAACACGTCCGCGACGAACGCCCGGCTCGAGACCTGGCGTTCGCAGGCCACGGCGATCGTCTCGAAGACGGTCAGCGACGGGAACAGGCGCGCCTCCTGGAAGCTGCGACCGAGTCGACCACGTGCCCGCTCGTAGGGATGCCAGTCGGTCACGTCGTGGCCGCGGAACACGATTCGGCCATGGTCGATCCGATGGAACCCACTGATGCAGTCGACGAGCGTGGTCTTGCCGGCCCCGTTCTGACCGACGAGCCCGACGATCTCACCGGGCTGCACCACCAGGTCGACGCCGTCGACGGCGATCACGCCGCCGAAGCGCTTCGTGACCTGCGTGCATTCGAGGATCGGGGGCGGTCCGGAGTTGATTGCAGTGCCGTTGGTGGTCGCGCCGTTGGTTGCAGTGCCGTTGGTGGTGCTGACGGGGGCCGTTCCGATGGTCGTCGCGGCGGTCTCCAACGAGCTCAACGCCTCGAGTGCGCTCAGGTCGACCGCCGGCATCTCCGGCACTTCCGATGTCGACCCCGCTCCGTTCGATCCGTGTACCGAAACGCCATCGGCGCCCGCCAGCGCGGCCGCACCCTCGAGGAACACCGAGCGCAGAATGTCAGGACGATCGAGCAGCTCCCGGGTCGGGCCCTCGAAACGAACCTGTCCCTTCTCCATGAAGACGGCGCGGTCCGCCAGGCTGAGGGCCACGTTCACCGACTGTTCGACGACGATCACCGTCGTACCGGAGCGGTTGAGCTGTCGTACGACGTCCAACAGCAGGGCGACCACCGTCGGGGCGAGGCCGAGCGACAGCTCGTCGATCAGCAGCACGCGGGGGCGAAGGAGCAGCGTCTGAGCGAGCGCGAGCTGCTGCTGTTCGCCTCCGGACAGATCGCCGGCCAGGGTGTGCAGCCGACGCTGCAGCCCCGGGAAGAGCTCGAGCACCTCGCGGGTGTCGGCCTCGATCCGTTCGCGGTCGCCGCGGAACGTCCACGTGGCAAGTCGGAGGTGCTCGGCGACGTCGAGTGTGGGGAAGATGCTTCGACCGCCGGGCATCAGCGCCACGCCGTCGCGCACGATCCGTTCGGGAGTGTGACCGCGGATCGATCGCCCGGCGAAGGTCACCTGGCCCTTGGAGCCGACGAGCCCGCACATGGCCTTGAGCAAGGTCGACTTGCCGGCACCGTTCGTGCCGAGGAGCGCGACCATCTCACCCTCGGCCACCGCGAAGTCCACGCCGAACAGCACCTGGAGCTGGCCGTAGGAGACGTCGAGA
>DATEEV010000214.1:0-12210 GCA_035281005.1 Microthrixaceae bacterium
CACGGCGCGTGCCTCGGCGTAGTGGTCGTCGCGCAGGATCTTGCGCGCCACCGTTTCGCCAGGCACCGCGGACATCACCAATCCGGCGGTGCCGAGGCGCGAGCCGTCGTCGTCGACGAGCACCTCGGGCACGAGGAGCCCAGCGCGGTGACACGTGCGCATCGCATCGGCCTCGAGCCGCATGGAGCCGGGCGCACCGGGCCGACCCGGCGGATCGCGTCGCAGGATCAGCTCGCGACCGTCGACCGTGAAGGACCACGTCTCGCGTGACGCGCCACCGCTGAGCCGACGAAGCCTGTCGATGGCGACCGGCCCGAGCACCGGTTCGAGCGTGGCGCGCAGCTGCTCGTATGGCGACTGCGGTGCCTTCGGGGATGTCATCCGATGATCTGGTCGAGTCTGTTGGTCATCCGCCACGCACCCAGCCACCTTTCGGAGCTACTGGCGCGCGTCGTCGTGTGCCTGCTCCCAGGCGTTCGCTATTGGTCGTTCCAGGACCGTACCTCTGGATCGCCGAACAGGTCACCGGCAACGACGCCGCCACGTGGCTGACGGACGGGCCCTCATGGGCCACCATCGCGGATGGTTTCGGGCGTTCACCTCGTAGCGGGATCCGGTTCTGTCCGCGTGGTGGTCGACGTGACTCAGTGAGACGGCGCTGCTGACATGTGCTGTCTTCCCGAGGTCACGGATATCGTCCCGTCCCACGTTGCTCACTACTGCTGAACCGCACCTGCCGGAGCCGGCGCACCGATGGATCGGCGCTCCTCGGCGGATCGCCACAGGACAGGGTCCGTGACGCCCCGAGCCAGCGCCTCCGCCGAGCGCGTCAGCGCCGCGGCCTACGAAACCGTGCTCGTCCTGGCGGCGTTGCCCCTGATCCACCCCGACGACGTCATCGAGGGCGTCGGATGGGAGCTCGTCGCCGGAGTCGGTGGCGCGATCTGGTTGGCGCACCTGTTCGCGGAGGTCATTGGCGACCACGTTCGCCACTGCGCGGCGGCGCACGGTCGCAACGAGATCGCGCGCCATGATCGACGGCGTCCCGATTCTCGCCGCCGACGTGCTGCCCGGCGTGGCTCTGCTCGTTGGGCGGCTCGAGGTGCGGGGGGGTCCACGGCGCACTGTGGACGGCCGTCGCAGTCGCCGTCGTGCAGTTGGTGGGGCTCGGCGCCTTCGTCGGTGGCCTCGCCAGCGAGCGCCCGTCGGTGCGGTGGGCCTACGCCGGCGCCACGGCACTGTTCGGCGTCGCCGCGGTTGGCATCAAGCTCGTCCTCGGTCATTAGGTGTACTCGGCCATCGGGCCACGGATCGGAGGTGGCAGGGGTGAAGTGTTGTCACGCACTCGCCTGGGCGGATCCGTCAGCGATCGGGGATGGCACCCAAGACGGGCTTGATGTCGATCACCGGGGTGCCGTCGAGGGCTTCGAGGCCGGCGACGCGGAGCCGCCCCTGGTCGATGTTCAACAGCCGCACGGCGTGAAGCCCGACAGGGTTGGGCCGATCAGGTGAGCGGGTCGCGAACACGCCGTGCTTCGGACGGGTCGTGTCGCCCCGCGGATGGACATCGAGTGTCTGTCGATCGCCGCGGTCGAGCCACGTCAGCACGATCACCTCGTCGCCCACCTGCAACCCGCTGAGCGCGTCGCGCACCTCGCGTCGAATGACGATGGTCGCGTCGGGTGCGCCTTCGTCGCCCTGTGGTGGCGCGGCGCCGAGGTCGGTGAGCGGTGACTCCACCCAGCCGACCGGGACGACCTCGAAGCGGGTCTCGGTCACCGACCCGTTGTAGTCCGTTTCGCTGATGAGTGTCCCTCGGAGTCAGGTCACCTCCCGCGTGCGGCCTCGTCGCGATCTCATGGCGAACGCCTTGCGAACCCAGATCCGGCGACCGCAACAGTGCGTGACGGCTCGGTCAGTTACACGGACGTGTTGGCTTCGACAGGCGACGCGGACCGGGGCCCGTCGATCGTATGGAGCCTGTTGCCACTCGGCACCGACCCTGCGTCGTGGCGCCGTTCCGCCGCATCTGGCAACACGATCGGCGCCGGGTCGGGTTGGTAGGTGACGCCGGTGAGCTCCTCGGAGAGCTGCCAGAGCCGGGCTTGGTCCATCTCGTCGAGTGCTCGTCGGGACCACGGGATGGTCCGAGGTGGCCCGCTCGTGCCCGCGAGCCTGCTCGGTCCGTAGAACTGGCCGCCGTACGCACCTGGATCCGTCGCCGCCCGCAGCGACGACTGGGCAGCCTCGGCTGCCGATTGGATGAGGTGCTCCTTCATCCACCCGGCGTACCGGGGATGGCGCTCCACCCGTGCGGCGATGATCTCGGTGGCCGCGAACCCGGGATGGGCTCCCAGCGCGATGGTCCGGGAACCGCTGGCCGCGAGGCGGCGCTGGAACTCGAGACAGAACATCGCGTTGGCGAGCTTCGATTGTGAATACGCGCGCGACTCGCGGTAGCGGTGCTCGAGCGCGAGGTCGTCCCAGCGGATGCGACCGAACCGGTACGCCAGGCTCCCGACGATCACGACCCGCGAGCCTGGCGTCTCGACGAGCCTCGGCAGGATGCGACCCGTGTAGGCGAAGTGGCCCAGGTGGTTGGTGCCGAAGAGCAGCTCGAAGCCGTCCTCGGTGACCGACCGTTGCGTTCCCATCACTCCTGCGTTGTTGACGAGGAGGTCGATGCGTTCGAAGCGGTCGTTGGTCTCGTCGGCCGCGTCAGCAATCTGCCGCTGGCTGGCGAGATCGAGGCGCAGCACCTCGACGGGCCCCTTGACGCCGCGTTCGACGAGGGCGGAGCGGGCGGCCTCGGCCCGTTCGGGGTTCCGGCAGGCCAGGACCACCGTCGCGCCGGCGGCGGCCAACGCCGCGGCGGTCTCGAACCCGACCCCTGAGTTGGCTCCGGTGATGACCGCCGTACGCCCTGTCAGGTCGGGGATGTCCCCGGTCGCCCACATCATCGACTTCTCATCTTCTCGGAACGCCCCTCATGCCGACCACGATTGAAGGAGAGATTCTACGACGTCACCTTCACGAGCCGAATTTGGCCCTTGACGACCACCAGTAGTGCGTGCGCCTTCTACGCCAACTCGCGGCGGTGGGCCCCATTAGGTTCCGGCAATGCTCGAGGACACGACGGATCAGCTCCGAGCCGTGGCCCTCGAAGCCGTCGATGCGTCGGGCCATTTCGCGGCGCTCTACGCCCGAGTGACGTCAGCGGTCGACGCTGCCATCGCTGCGGGTCGATTCGCCGACGGTTCGGGCATGGCCACGTTCGCCCGAACCTTCGCGGCGCGGTACCTCGTCCCCAGGTCTGGCCAACCACCTGTTCCGGGCTGCTGGCAGGCAGCCTGGGATGTGTCAGCGGACCGTCACCTGGTGGTCGTCCAGCATCTCCTCCTCGGCGTGAACGCTCACGTGAACCATGACCTTCCCCTCGTTGTCGTTGACCTCGCCGGCGAGCGCGGTGGACTCGAGGCGATGCGGTCGGACTTCGATGCGATCAACCTGATCCTGGCCGAGACGCAACCCCGGGTGATGAAGGATCTCGGGTTGACCTCGAAGTGGGTGAACCGCGTTGCCGGCCTCGGCGGCGGCCGCTTGTTCGACTTCTCCCTCGTCGTGGCCCGCGGGCAGGCCTGGCGCTCGGCGGAGCGGCTCTACGGCATGGACCCGGTCGACAGGCCCGACGACGTGGCCGAGCTGGACCGGCTGGTGCGCGTGCTGGCCTACCTCATCGCCCACCCGCGTACCCCGCTGCGCTACGCCCTGCCCTTGCTCCGGCGACTCGAGGACAACGACCCGCGCCGCGTCACCCGGGCGCTCCTCGGTCCCATCGCCTGATCGGGCGCACGCGTGCTCCGGCGAGCGGGGGTGGAGGCCGAGGCGCTCGGTGCAGGTCGTCACTCGATCGGCTCGTCGCCCAGCACCGTCGTCCGGAACATCTCACGCGGAGAGTCGGCGTCGTACGCAGCCGCGCGGTGGAGAACACCCCGGTTGTCCCAGATCACGGTGTCGCCGACTGTCCACTGGTGGCGGTAGACGCGCTCCGGAGTCGTCGACCGATCGAGCAGGTCAGCAAGAAGGTCCCGGCCCTCCGCGAGGTCCATGCTCACGACGTGGTCGGTGGAGGCGCCGAGGACCAGGCTGCGACGGCCGTCGCGATGGGTCCACACGAGGGGATGCTCCGAGGTCTTGCGCGTTCGCCACGCTTCGACGAGCTTCGGGTTCGGGTCGGGGAAGGCCAGGCGTTGCGATGCTTCGAGGGAGTGGACGACGCGAAGGCCGATGAAGCGTTCCTTCTCGGCGTCGGTGAGGTCGTCGTAGGCGGCATAGGTGCTGGCGAACTCGGTCTCCCCGCCGGTCTCCGCGACCGCCTTCGCCGAGAGCACCGTCGCCATCTGCGGGCACTCGTCGCCGGCGGGCGTGCAGCCGTCGATGTGCCAGAAGAACGTCCCCTTGAGGTATGGAGCGCTGGCGTTCTTCGAGCGGTCGAGGGTGACCCGCATCACGCCGGGGATCGGGTCGTCGGCTGCGGCGTAGTCGATCTCGCCCAGCAACTTGGCGAACTCGACCTGCGCCTCGGGCTCGAGGTGCAGGTTGCGGAAGACCAGAACGCCGTGACGTCCCAGGGCGTCGAGGACGGCACTCGCGAACTGCGTGTCCCCCGCGAGTCGGTCGGCGTCCGCATCCAGCACCTCGGCACCCACGGTGCCGGTGAGGGGTGCGACGGACAAGGAGGTCTGGCTCATCTCGGACGTGCTCCTCTACGCGCCCCCACGGCCGCGTCAATCAAGTGAGTAACACAGGTCCTCCGGCCGTGGCAACCGTCACGAGCGGTGCCGGGAGGCGCCCATCGGGTCAGAATCGACCCATGCCCGCTCGGAAAGGCAATGCCGGTGACCCGACGACGCGCAACGCGCTGCTCGATGCTGCTCAGAACGTGATGCTCGAGAAGGGCTACGCAGCAGCGACGACCCGCCGGGTGGCGAGCGAGGCAGGCGTCAACAGCGCGCTGGTGTCGTACTACTTCGGGTCCCTCGACGGGATGTTCATTGCCCTGTTCCGACGCGGCGCCGAACGCAGCTTCGAGCGCCTCGGTCAGGCCCTCGGGTCGGCCCAGCCACTGTGGGGCTTCTGGGACCTGATCCACGACAGGTCGAACGCTGCGTCGACGATGGAGTTCATCGCATTGGCCAATCACCGCGAAGTGATCCGAGACGAGATCGCGGACTACTCACGAAGGTTCCGCCGGGCCCAGCTCGACTCGCTCACCCAGGTTCTCCAGCGATACGGCGTCGACCCCGACGAGTGGCCTGCTTCGGTCGTCATCCTCGGGCTCTCGAGCCTCTCGAGGTTCATGCTGATAGAGGAAGCATTCGGCGTGGAGGTCGGCCACAAGGAGACCGAGGCCAAGATCGAAGACTTCATAGGCCGGCTCGAAGGAGAACGTGGCCCATCCCCGACCTGACCGACCGTGCCCCCTCGGCCAGCGCTTGCGGCGCAGGGACGCCATTGATTTAATCGCTCGATGAACATCGGGGGAGGGCCGAACCATGGGCAATGAGCTCGCGAGGAAGGTCGCGATCGTCACTGGCGGCGCGAACGGGATCGGACGGGCGATCACCGAGCTGTTCGTCGAGGAGGGTGCTCGGGTCGTGATCGCCGACATCGACGATGAGGCCGCCGTCGAACTGGTGGAGGTGCTCGGCGAGGCTGCGTCGTTCGTTCATACCGACGTCTCCGACGCGGACAGCGTGCAGGCTGCGATCGAGCACGCTCAGCAGCAGTACGGCGCGTTGCAGGTGATGGTGAACAACGCCGGGATCTCCGGTTCGTCCCGCCGACTGATGCAAGACGACCTCCGGGACTTCGACCGCGTCATGGCAGTCGACCTGTACGGCGTCATGGTCGGGACCCAGCGAGCGGCCCGGGCGATGGGCCAAGGCGGGTCCATCGTCAACGTCACCTCGATCGGCGGCATGAGCCCCGGCCCCGGCTTCAGCGTCTACCGCGCCGCCAAGGCCGCGGTGATCCACTTCAGCCGATCCGCAGCCATCGAGGTGGGCGAGCTCGGCGTCCGGGTCAACGTCATCGCTCCCGGGAACATCTCCACGGCGATCAATGCGTCGGTGTACGACACCGGGTCGGTCGCTCGACGACTCCAGCCACTGCAACGACTCGGTGGCACCCGCGATGTCGCCAACACTGCCGTCTACCTCGCGAGTGAACGCGCCGCTCAGGTCACCGGAACACTGATCCCCGTCGACGGGGGCACGACTGCCGGGCCGCCACCGATCAGCTGGGACGACATCAAGGTTCGCTCCTGAGCGGCGGCTACCGGCCGCCGACTGCTGATCGGGCTCGTCGTTCTCGGTGCGCGTCGGGGCATGCGTTCCAGGTCGGCAGCGAGCGCTTCAGAGCGGCCGGGCCGTCGACCGTGACCGCCGAGCCCAGGATGTCGTTCCACGAGACGAGTCCGATGTGCCACTGGGCGAACGGCACCGGGTCGTGGATGCAGACGATGACATCGTCGCCGAACCCGGGGTCGAATCGGCAGAGCTCGATGGATCTGTTCTCGATGTGGAACCACTCGCGGACGAGGCGCTGCCTTGCATCACGAAACTCGAACCGGACGACCACCCGCCCGGCGGGTAGAACGTCGTGCCGCTGATACGACTGGCACCACGACCACAGCACGGCATTGGGATCCGCGTGCTCGGGCAACACATCGGTCCACCGGTCACCCCACTCGCCCAGGGCCACGAGCACGTTCCAGGCATCGGGTCCTGACTCAGTCGGTTCGTAGAACGACCCGCGCCCACTCCCTTTCGGCACGATGGTGAGCAGTTGGGCGCGCTCGAGTTCTCGCAGACGCTTGCTGAGCAGGGCACGTGACAGGCCGGGAGCGCCGGCGGAGATCTCGTTGAACGTGCGGCACCCGAGGAGGATGTTGCGCAGGATGACCGGTGTCCAGCGCTCAGCGAGCACCTCGGAGCCCCGGGCGATCGGGCAGTACTGGCCATACGTGCGCATCGGCTTCCAGTCTTGTCCGGCGCTGAGGTCGAGGTTCACAAATTGTCCTTGTGGGCCCTGCCGCCCGAGCGGACCATGACCGACGAGGCACGTACCCACCGAGGAGCGACGCCATGACCGCCATGAACCGGGGCAGGACAAGGCCAGACACAGCCACCGGAGCCGAACTGCGGGCCCGGTTGTTGAACGGGGCGCCCGTCACGGACCGACGGATCGACCTCGCCGGGGTCTCGACCCCGGTGCTCGAGGCCGGTTCAGGCCCGCCGGTCGTGCTGCTCCATGGCCAAGGCAACTTTGGTGCTTCGTGGCTTCCCATCCTCGAGCCTTTGGCGGCCACTCACCGCGTCGTCGCCCCCGACCTGCCGGGGTTGGGAGTGTCGGAGCTGCTCGATCGCGAACCCGACGGTCCTACGGTGATGGCCTGGCTCTCCGAGCTGATCGCTCAGACGTGCGACGTCCGCCCCGCCTTGGTAGGCATGTCGCTCGGTGGATCGATCGCCGCTCGCTACGCGGTCGACCACAGCGACCGCATCTCGGGGCTCGTGCTCATCAACTCGGGCAGCCTCGGCCGGCGCCCACCGATACGCGTCCTGCTGCCCCTCATCCGTCACAGCGTCCGGCCCACCGAGAGGAGCGCGCGGCGCATGATGTCGGTGGTGATGCTGCACCCAGAGCGAGCGCCGGAGGTGTTCGGTCACCGCTTCGAGCCGTTGCAGGCATACATGCTCGACCGTGCACGAAATCCGAGCGTGCAGCGAGCGAACCGCCGACTGCTGCGTGAGCTCGGCCTGCCGCCAATCAGCCACGACGACCTGGAACGGATCAGCGCGCCGACCACCCTGATATGTGGTCGCCAAGACCGCGTCATGAAGCTGCGCCACGCCCAACAAGCAAGTTCCCGTCACGGTTGGCCGCTCGAGATCATCGAGGACGCCGGCCACGTCGTGTTCGTCGACCAACGAGAGGCGACCGTCAACGCACTCAACAAGGCGCTCGCCAGCAGCTCGGACTCAGGCCGGCCGTGACCGCTGATCGTCGCGGTGTCGGCGGCATCGACGCTGGTCGACATCCTCGGCGCAGGCGAGATCGTCACGACCACAACCTCGGGAGCACCTCGGCTGCTGATCCGACCGCGGTGGTGATCATGGACAGTTGTTCGGTGGGGGTACGTCGTCGAATCGGTCGAGGATCCACGATCCGATGAGGTCGACAGGGGCGATCCACGACGCGGCGTGCCCCCAGGTCGGATCGGTCGTCAGCATCGCGGCTTCACCGGCTGCGCAGAGCTGATGGTGGAATGAACGAGTTCCGCTGATCGGCACGAGCGGGTCGGCGTCGCCGTGGGTGAGGAGGACGGGGATGTCGAGGTCGTCAGCCGACGGCGTGTTGAGCGTCACCAGTTCTCGCCAGAGTTCCAGGTTGTTGGGTTGCTCGAAGAAGATCTCGTCGAGCGGCCGTGGTGGTGACAGGCTTTCGGTGCACCACTCCTCGCGTGCGAGGCGGACGGCCTCGGCGTCCTCCACGCTGACGAGGTCGGTGAGGTCGGGCTCCTCGTACACCTCCGACCAGGCCAGGATGGTCTCGGCGAGGAACGGGAAGATGACCGGGTCGGTCTCGCCCGCGAGCACGAACGTGGCGGGATCGGTGACCGGGCCCGCGGCCACGACGCCGAGTAGCTCCATCTCGGGGAGATACGAGTTCGCGAGCTGGCGCGCGAAGAGGGTCGCGTGGCCCCCCTGGGACGCGCCGAACACGACGAACTCGTCGGTGCCGCCGACCGCAGCACCCACGCGGGCCGCATCGAGGACGTTGTTCCCGGTGGCCACGCCGACGAGGTACGGATGGGTCTCCTCCTCGATCCCGAGACCCTCGTAGTCGGGGGCCACCACGATCGCACCCGCGTAGAGGAACTCCTTGCCGCCGACCGCCTGGAACGGCTCCTGGCGCGACGGCGCGCACGGATCGCCGAGGCCGACCGAGCCGTGCGCCCACACCACCACCGGGTATCCCTCGGGCGGCGGAGGAGCGTCGGGAACCAGGACGACTCCCGTCACGGGGACCAGATCGCCCGCCGGAGTGGTCGAGACATAGGTGATCCGTTGGCCCGAGCCCGCCCAGGACGGATCGAGCGGGATGTCGTCACTGCGGTCGAGCAACTCGCCCGGTGTGCCCGCGGGGAGCACCGTCGGAGGGCGGTAGAAGGTGGGGCCGGTCGGCGGAGGTGCGGTCGGCGGTGCGGTCGGCGTGTTCGCGGTGGTGTCGGGGCCTTCACCCTCTGGCTCGCCATCGCTACAGCTCCCGAGCAGCACCGAGACCGACGTCAACAAACAGACCACCGCGCATCGTCGTCGACGCGCCCGGAAGCCGGAGTCGAAGTGCCCGTTGGGCACGACCTGTCCCGGGTCGGGGCGTTCTCGCGCGCTCATGCCTCCGAGAGGGCCACCATCGGCATGTCCGTCATCATCGCGGCACATCGTCGTCGGGGAATGGATGACCGGCGTGCCGGTGGCGTCGCACGAGACGGTGACGCGCGGATCCCTCAGCGATCGGGGATGGCGCCCAAGGCGGGCTTGATGTCGATGGGCGACGATGTTCCGACCACAGCAGCGCGGACGACAGCCTCACACCACCCACCGCGGCATCGAGGAGGCTGTTGCCTTCGCCGACCGGTTCGTGGACGAGGGCATCCAGTTCGAGATCGAGGACATCCTCGTCAACGGACCACCGTGGAACGCACGGATCGCCCTACGAGTACGCGACTTCGTGCCCGGCGCCATCGGCCAGGCGGACGTGTACAACAACCGTGCCGTGCTCTTCCTCGAGGTCCGCTGGGGACGCCTGATCCGGTGGGAGGACTACGAAGACACCGAGCGCGTCGCAGCCTGGGACCGCGATCGGGCAGTGCCTGCGCGCTGAGCTCCACAGCGGACCTCGGGTCTGGCGGCGCTGGGGGGCGATCCACCATCGATGCCTTGAGGCTGGTAGCGCGCCCAGACCGCGAGGGGTGGGCACGCTCGCCGAAATCGGCGAGACTGTCGCCGTGGGCGACGCCCTTCAGCTCGGCCGCGCGGCGTTCGATCGCCGCGCCTGGACCGAGGCCTTCGAGCAGCTGAACGCGGCGGAACTGTCCCACCCCGACGACCTCGAACGCCTGGCGGTCGCGGCCAACCTTCTCGGTCGCGACGACGCCAGCGAGGGGGCGTGGGATCGGGCCTATGCCGCCTGCACCGACCGCGGCGACCCGGCCCGAGCGGCGCGGTGTGCCTTCTGGCTCGCACTCGGATTGATGCTTCGCGGGGAGGAGGCCCGCGGCGGGGGATGGGTGGCTCGGGCCGAGCGCCTCGCGGACGAAGCCGGCGAGTGCGCGGCTGCGGGGCTCGTGCTCACACCTCGGTTTCTCGGCGCGTTGAGCGGTGGCGATGCCGACACCGCCCTCGCTCTGGCCACCGAGATGGTCGAGCTCGCTCGGCGCATCGACGATCGAGAACTCCTGGCGCTGGGCCTGCTCAGCACCGGCCAGGCGGAGTTCCTGGTCGGAAGGACCGGACCCGCGCGCAAGGCCTTCGACGAAGCCATGGTGTTGGTGACGCACAACGAGGTGTCGCCGGTGCTCGCCGGCATCGTGTACTGCGCGGTCATCGACTCCTGCATGACGGCGGGCGACCTTCGCCGTGCTGCGCAATGGACCGATGCCCTGCAGCGTTGGTGCGCCGATCAGCCTGACCTGGTGCCGTACCGGGGCCAGTGCCTCGTGCACCGGTCCCAAGTGCTCACTGCGCATGGTGAGTGGAGCGAGGCGTCGACTGCGGCGGACCTTGCATGTCGCCGCCTGTCCGAACCGCCGCACCCGGCGATCGGCCTGGCCTTCTACCAACACGGCGATCTCCATCGCCTTCGCGGCGATTTCGACGCGGCCGAGGAGGCGTACAAGGACGCCGGCCGTCACGGCAAGGACCCGGTGCCCGGCTTCGCCCTCCTGCGCCTCGCGCAGAGGAACGTCGAGGCGGCTGCTGCTGCGGCGAACCGGATGGTGGCCGAGCACCGCGGCGCCGGGGTGCTGGCGGCGCCGGTGCTCGCGGCGGCAGTCGAGATCCTTGTCGTGTCGGGCGAGGTCGACAGCGCTCGTGCGTTGACCGACGAGCTCATCGGGCTCACTCGAGGATCGGACCTGCCCCTGGTGCAGGCGACGGTCGCGTTCGCGTCCGGCTCGCTGCTCCTGGCCACCGATGACGCGCCCGGCTCGCTCACCGCGTTCCGTCGCGCGTGCAACCTGTGGCACGAGCTCGAGGTGCCGTACGAGGAGGCACGGGCACGCGTCGGCGTTTCTCGCGCGTGCGCCGCGCTCGGCGATCTCGACGCCTGCGCACTGGAGCTCGAAGCCGCGCGGGCGATCTTCACGCGCCTGGGTGCGGGTCCCGACCTCGAGCGGCTCGACGCGCCCCAGAGCGGCTCCGGACCGGCCGGCGGGTTGACCGAGCGCGAATGCGAGGTGCTGCGGCAGGTCGCCTCCGGTCAGACCAACCGTCAGATCGCCACCGAGCTGTCGATCAGTGAACACACGGTCGCCCGGCACCTGCAGAACATCTTCCTCAAGCTCGGTCTCACGTCCCGGGCGGCGGCCACGGCGTACGCGTACGAGCACCACATCGTCTGATCCTCATGGTCGAGGCTTCCTCCGTTCAGGCTCGGTCGCTGACGCTCCCTGCTTCACTGCGGAACCTCGACTGTGCCGGCCCCTTCGGCGCGTGGTGCATTCTGACCACGCGTCGTAGTAAGAAATGGTGCGAACCGGCGATGCGTCGCAGTCGCCTCGTCCGTACCGTCGCATCCATGCCGATCCGACAGCTGCACGAAACGCCGGTCCCGCTCGACGCCGGGCTCGTCGAGCGGTTGAGTGTCGCCTTCAACCGGTGCTTCGAGACGCTCGACGCCGGTGAGGACGTGTTCGCCGAGGACGTGTTCGTCGACCTGTACCCACCGTTCTGGCGATTCCAGTTGCAGGGACGGGTGGCGTTCGTCGCGCAGCTCCGTGCAATCTCCGAGGGCGCGTCCAGCGCTCGCATCCTTCGTGTCGTGCCGACCGCGAGCGGTTTCATCATGGAGCACGAGGAGACGCAGCGCGGTGAGCGCACGGAGGTCGCCCGCAGGCTGTGGCTCTGCGAGGTGCGAGATCAG
>DATEEV010000215.1:0-3442 GCA_035281005.1 Microthrixaceae bacterium
CGCTACGGCCATAGGGCTCGCAGCGAATCGAGCTCAACGACTGCAAGGACGCGAATCCGGCGTAGGTGCTCTGCCGCAGGTCGTCGGCTCCTCCGACGATCGCGACGTCGACGTCACCCGATTGAACGAGATCCAGGCCGAGACCGATCGCGTTGGTGCTCGCCGCGCAGGCGGTCGCGATCACCACACGCGGTCCGCCCGCGGCGAGCCGGCGGGCGATGGCATCCGCGGCGGCCTGGAGCGGCCGTCCTCGCTCGAGTCGGCCCACGTCGCCCTGGCATCGGCCCACGACCACCGCGATCCGAGCTGGGTCGTACCCGGCGCCGACTAGACCGCTCGCCGCGATGGCCTCCGCCGCGCTCGCGACGGCGAGCTGTGCGTCGCGTCCGAGCTCGCAGCGCTCCCAGTCATCGAGCCGGTCGAGGAACCACTCGTCACGCACCTGACCGCCCACCCGGGCGTCGAAGTGCGACACATCGATGGCATCGATCGGGCCGATGCCGTGCCGTCCGCTGAAGAGTGCATCTCGGAACTCCACGGCAGTCGGCCCGAGGGCCGACACGACCCCGACGCCCGAGACCGCGACCCGGACCACCCCTGGCTCCCCCGTCTGCTCGCTCACAGGATCGGAACTCCCCAGCTCGCGGGGACGACGTAGGGCGACGACAGCGTCCGCGCCGTCGAGCTCCCGTCGTTGGTGGCCACGGCGAGCTCCAGGCCGCTGGCGGCGAGCTCGGCGCGGATGCGTGCGAGTGCGAGAGCACCCTCACGTTGTGGCGATCGCACCGCCCACACCACCGTGCCGACCCGATGGTCGTCGACGACCAGATCGCAACCCTCGAGGCCGTCGGCGGGTGCGTCGACCTCGATGCCGATGGTGCGGTGCGACTGACCGGCCCGGTGGCCCTCCACCACGGCCTCACGACCGAGGAACTCGGGCTTGGACAGATCGAGCAGCCACTGCAGTCCAGCGGTGAGCACATCGGCGCCGTCGGCGAGCTCACGCGAGAGGAGCGGCTGGCGGACCTCGAGCATCGCGACCTCGACCGCGGCTCGACCGATCGGAACGGCCGGCCCAGTGAGGGCCTCACGGAGCTCGCCGATCGCAGCCGTCGTGCCGCACAGCTGGTAGCCGTACTCGCCGGTCACCCCGATGCGGCTGAAGGTGATCTCGTGATCGCCCCAGCCGAGCGGGAGGACGCTCTCGAACGGGAGCGACGCGATGTCGGGGTCGAGCACCTCTCCGATGGCGGACCATGCGTACGGGCCTTCGACTCCGAGGATCTCGAGGTCGAGCAGTTCGACGACCGTTTCCGGTGTGGCGTGGGCCTCCAGGTGATCGGCGACGCGTCGTCCGGTGCCGAAGCCGGTCCGCAACACGAGCCCGTCGTCGTCGACGATGCACGAGACCATGTCGACCGCCGTGCCGTCCTCGGTGAGCAGCAGGCCGGTGATGCTGCGCTCGGGCGTCAGGAACTCGATGTCGCGGGAGAGGAGATGCTGCACGAGGTCGTGCGCTCCCGAGCCCTCGACACGGACGAGGCCCACGTCCGAGAGGTTGATCAGCGCAGCGCTGCTGCGTAGGACGTCGTAGTCGGCCTCGAGGCTCTGCTCGACGGTCGTCACGTGTTCGACGGTGGTCACGATGTGCTCCTTCTGAGTCGTGCTGGTAAGTGGTGCTGGTGAGTGGTTGAGACAGCTGGTTCGTCGAGGCGACGCCGGAACGTCGAGGTGTGCTCAGCCGAGACGGATCATCAGGGCACCGTCGGCGCACACTCGACCGGCGACGCGAGCGGTGACCCGGAACTCCGCCAGCCGGCTGCGCTGACGTTCGATGTGCGCCTCGATGCGGACCTGATCGCCGGGCTGCACGAGGGATCGGAGCCGGAATCGCTTCACCGAGGCGAGGTAACCGATCGACGGTGACGCGCCGGGCTCGCTGGCCGAGGCCGTCACGATGCCGCAGAGCTGCGCGGCCGCCTCGATGAGGAGGACGCCCGGAAGGATGGGCTCACCGGGGAAGTGCCCGTGGATCGCCCACTCCGCGTTCGTCACGCACTTGATCGCCTCGCCGCGGACCCCCGGTTCGAGGTTCGTCACCGCGTCCAGCATGAGGAAGGGCCAGGCGTGAGGCAGGAGTCGCTGGAGCTCGCCGGCATCGATCCGCCGCGATGCGGTGAGCACCGTCGGCCGGCCTGTGTCCCGGGCCACGGGCGCCGGGGTGGGTTCGATCACCGAGGTCATGCGCCGACCTCCTCGTTGATCCGGTCGAGGAGCGCGTTGACCGACCCGAACACGTCGGTCTCGTCGTCGGTGATCGAGGCCCCGAACTCATCCTCGATCCCGACCATGATCTCGAGGGCGTCGACGGAGTCGAGCTCGAGTCCTCGCCCGAACAGGGGCTGGTCATCGGTGATCCAGTCCGGGTCGACCGGGAGGTCGAGGCGGTCGACGATCACCTGCCGGAGGCGGCTGCACTCCGACTGGCGTTCGGCCGCCTGTGCGGTCAGCTGGGCGAGTTGGTCCATTTGACGGTCTCCTTCGGTGGTTCGGTGTTCGTCGTGTTCGATGGTCCGAGGCGAGGCAGGCTCAGGCGAGGAAGTGTCGGGCCAGCCCGCCGTCGATCAGTTGGGCGGTCCCGGTCGTGTACGAGGACCGGGGGGATGCGAGGAACGCGATCGAGGCGGCGATCTCCGTCGGGTCCGCGATGCGGCCGAGGCCGATGCAATGCAGGAACAGATCGCGCTGGGCCTTGGGGATCGTGCGGATCATGTCGGTGTCGACGAGACCGGGCGCGATCACGTTCACGCGCACGCCGTCCGCCGCGACCTCACGGGCCAGCGACTTCGACATCGCGATGATCCCGGCCTTCGACGCGGCGTAATTCGCCTGGCCCTCCCATCCGACCACACCGCTGACCGACGAGATGTTGACGATCGCACCGGACCGTGCCCTCGTCATGATCTTGAGGGCCTCGCGATTGCAGAGGAACGTGCCGACCAGGTTGGTCCTGACCACCCGTTCGAACTTCGCCCCGCTCATCACGAGACCGAAACCGTCCGCGGTGATGCCGGCCGATGCGACGAGCACGTCGAGGCGCCCGTGCTCCGCGCGGATCCCCCGGAAGATCGACTTCACCGCGGCCTCGTCGGCGACATCCGCCTGAGCAACCTCGGCACTCCCGCCGGCCGCGACGATCTCCTTCACGACGAGGCGAGCCCCCTCGTCGTCGCTGCGATAGTTCACGATGACGTGCACGCCCTCGGCGCCGAGCACCTTTGCGGCGGCGGCGCCGATCCCTCGGCTCCCACCGGTCACCAGGGCGACCTCACCACCGTCGAAGAGTTTCACGATCGACCATCTCCCTTCGGCTCCCACCACTCCTCGAAGGGCCCGAGGAGGAGGACCGCCATCGTCAACGCGCGCTGGTACCCGACCGCGG
>DATEEV010000216.1:0-3358 GCA_035281005.1 Microthrixaceae bacterium
GCGATGAACGACGCGATCTCCCGACCACCCACGAACTGCCGGGCCGGCGAGGTGACGGTGTCGACCACGACCGTCGCCTCGTCGACGAACAGCTCCGCCAGCCGAGGCCAGTCGCGACACGTGACCGCGTCGGCGTAGGCCGCGTGCAGCCGCTGGATGGCGAGGACGTCGATCGTCTCCCGAAGCGAGTCGGGATCGATCTGCTCCGGTGGTTGGGCCATCGCGGGGAGGGTAATCAGCTCACACGCGCAGGAGGGCCTCGTTGGGATCGGCGGGAAGCTCGACCAATGGCTCGGCGAGCTCCTCGACGGTCGGTCCGACCTTGGCGGCGAGCGGCGCCAGCGCGTCGAGGTCGAACCCGTAGAGCTCGGCCGCGTTGGCGCCGAGGATCTTGCGCATGTCGGCCTCGTCGACGTCGCTGAAGCGCTGTCGCAGGTGCTCGCGGGTGAAGGGATGTGTGCCCTCGTTGTGCGGGTAGTCGCTGCCCCACATGAACCGATGGGTGCCGATCGCCTCGCGAGCCTCGGCGTCGGCGGCACTGGGTTGGCTCACGCCCATCCAGCAGTTCTGGCGGAAGTAGTCGGTGGCCGACCTCGGCAGGACGTCCTCCTCGCGGTAGCGCATCTCACCCATCCGGCCGGTGTTGCGGATGTTCTCGAGCACGTAGTCGAAGTGCTCGAGCATGGGCGGTAACCACGAGCAACCCATCTCGGTCATCACGAACTTCAGGTTCGGATGCCGCTCGAACACTCCCGCGAACAGCAGTTGGCAGAACGGTCGCTGTGAGTAGAACATCACCTCCGTGATGAACAGCAACGGCGTGGCCGAGTAACGGCCGTAGTCGGGCAGGCCGGTGCCGCCGTGGCTGTTGACCGGCAGGCCGAGCTCCGCGCACGCTTCCCAGATGGGCTCGTAGGTGGGGCTGTAGAGCGGCTCGAGGTAGTCGACGTCGGGTGGGACAGCCGAGACGAGCACGCCGCCGCGGAGGCCGTTGTCCGCGATGAACTGGATGTCGCGAAGCGCCTCGTCGACGTCGTTGAGGAAGATCTGACCGATGCCGGCTCGCCGTTCACCGAAGCGCGCGCACCAGTCGGCCATCCACCGGTTGTGCGCGCGGATGCCCGCGAGACGCTGGGGGAACTCCTCGGGGCGGGGTGGGCGGGCGAACAGCACGAAGCTCGGGAAGAACGGCGGGACGGTGTTGGGGAACACCACCTCGCCCACGATGCCGTCGGCCTCGAGGTCGCCGTTGCGGCG
Source organism: Microthrixaceae bacterium (assembly GCA_035281005.1). GTDB lineage: Bacteria > Actinomycetota > Acidimicrobiia > Acidimicrobiales > Microtrichaceae > DATEEV01. The sequence continues at coordinate 1,258 of DATEEV010000216.1, forward strand.
GTCGTCGTCCCAGTTGCGGACGCGGCCGCCGTCCTGCAGGTCGCGGAACGGGTTCTTGTACTGCCCCCTCCACGCGTCGAACTCGTCGCGCCGGTCGGGATCGAGGTACTCGCGGTACATCTCGTGGCTGCCGCCGGCGTGACAATCGGCGGAGATGATCGTGTAGCGCTCGCTCATCCTGAAGAAGCTAGAGAAAATAGAATACGGTTTCAATCATGTCTGCACCGTCCGCCCCGCCACCGCTGTCGTCGATCGGCGCGATCGACACGATGATCGGCTTCCCCCACGGCGACATGAAGCAGGTCTATGCCTTCATCACGGCCCAGACCCGCGACCGCGAGTCGAAGGAGGAGTTCGAGTTCCCCGCCGAGTACATGTTCAAGGACGTGCCCGACAAGCAGTACCGGGACACGGTCGACCCGCTGGCGGTCACCCTGGGCGAGATGGACCGCTGGGGCGTCGAGCGGGGCCTCATCGGCGCGAGCGGCGAGGTCGGCGAGCGGGCGCTGCGCGAGCATCCGGACCGGTTCATCCCGTCCACCAGCGTGGACCCCAACGACGGCATGGACGCGGTGCGCCGCATCACGCGGGAGTACGAGACCTACGGCACCCGTGCCGTGGGCCTGTTCCCGTCCGGGTGCAACCCGCCGGTGCCGATCAACGACAAGCGCGCGTATGTGATCTACGCGAAGTGCTGCGAGCTCGGCATCCCGGTGTTCGTGTGCGCCGGTGTGCCCGGGCCGCGGCTGCGCTTCGAGGCGCAGCACGTCGAGCTGATCGACGAGGTGATGTACGACTTCCCCGAGCTCGTCTTCGTGACGCGCCACGGGTGCGAGCCGTGGACCGAGCTGGCGGTGAAGCTGATGCTGAAGTGGCCGAACCTCTATTACTCCACGTCGGCGTTCGCCCCTCGCTACTACCCGAAGGCCATCGTCGACTTCGCCAACACCCGCGGCGCCGACAAGGTCATGTACGCGGGCTATTTCCCCATGGGGCTGTCGCTCGAGCGCATCTTCACCGAGATGCCGAACGTACCGTTCAAGGACGAGGTCTGGCCGAAGTTCCTCCGCCACAACGCGGAGCGGGTGCTCGGCCTCGCCGGGCCCAGCTGAGGGCCATGGCGGTCCAACCGACACGGCCCGTCCCCCCCGTCCAACCGCAGCTCGCGCCGCTCGACCCGAGCGAGATGTCGGCCAACCAGTTGGTCCGACGACGGCGCCTGCTCGACGCGGTGATCGAGCTGGTCGCGGACGGCGACGACGAGGACATGCAGATGCGCGACATCGCCGATCGCGCCGACGTCGCCCTCGGCACGGTGTACCGGTACTTCTCCTCGAAGGACCACCTGCTGGCGGCGGCGCTCGTCGCCTGGGCGAGCGAGCTGCAACCACCGGCGCGGCGCCTCCCGGACGGGCCGCCCGCGGAGCGACTGGTGGAGGTGCTGCGCCGGGCCTTGCGGGCCTACCGGCGCCGGCCCGCGTTCGCGCGAGTGCTCGTGCACGTCGCACACTCGACCGACCTGCACGCGAGCGAGTGCTACCGAGAGCTCGGCCCGGTCGTGTTCGACACCCTCGGTGCGGCGATCTCCGACGTCGAGCCCGACACGCGAGCCCGGGTCATGGCCGTGGTCGGGGCGGTCTGGTACCACTGCCTCGTCGAGTGGACGAACGGCCGGATGTCGGTGACCGACGTGGAGTCGACCCTGGAGAGCGCGTGTCGTCTCGTGCTCCCGCCCTCTGCTGGAGGCCCTACTGAGAACTGTTAGGGCCACCTACAGAATTGCGGGTAGGGTCGGGGACGTGACCAGCACGACCATCGACTCCTCGATCGAGGAGCAGCCGTTCTCGACCATCGTCCGCTCGGCCACGGCGGAGGAGCACACCGCTGCCGAGAACACGCTCTATGTGCGGGAGCTCCTCGCCGGCAACGTGGCGCGCGAGGGCTTCGAGCGCCTGGTCGTGCACCACCTCGCGATCTACTCGGCGCTCGAGGACGCGGCGGAGCTCATGGTCGACGACCCCGTCGCCGGTTGCTTCGTGATGCCCGAGCTGCATCGTCGCGACGCGTTGGTGGCCGATGTGTCGGCGCTGGGTGTCGAGCC
>DATEEV010000217.1:0-14169 GCA_035281005.1 Microthrixaceae bacterium
TCCTCATCCGACTTCCCGAACGCCTCCGTGTCGACGCTGGAGGAGAACACCTTCTGGGATGGGATGTTCCATGGGTTGACCTGGGTGCTGGTCGCGGCGGGCCTGTTGCTGTTGTGGCGTTCGATGAGCGCCGGCGCCCGCATCAGCGCGCCGGAACTCGTCGGCTTGATGCTTGTCGGCTGGGGGATCTTCAATCTCGTCGAAGGCGTCATCGACCACCACATCCTCACCCTCCACCACGTCCGCGACGACGTGGCCGAACCGCTGCCGTGGGATCTCGGGTTCCTGGCACTCGGCGCCGTCCTGATCGCGGTGGGGTTGATCGTGCGAACTCGAGAGCGGGCCGGTCGTCGGCAGGTGGTCGATGACACTGCGGTGTCGGCGCCGGGATGATCGCCTTCGGAGCCGGAGCACTCCTCGGCAGCCTCCTCTCCCCGACCGAACCCGAACGACGCGCGGCCCGCGAGGTCCAGCCCGCCCTCGAATCCGCGGCTTCGGAGGCCGGCGGACAGGCACAACAGATCGACACGACGGTCTGCAACCTCGACGGGGCGCAAGCTTTCGCCGAGATCGTCATCGTCGAGGAATTCCGTCGCAACGGCTGGGACGCGGTGTGGATGGATCGCAAGCGTTACTGGTCAGCCATGTATGAATTCGTCGACGACATCCGTGTCGAGCAGCGCGAATTCGTAGCGGTTCTGCTCAGTCGCGCTGGCTCGCGAGGGGGAGCCTGGACGTGCTTGCGTGGCGTGAGGGCTCCACTCGCTTCGCCGAGGCCAAGCGTCGACAACGCGACAGCATCCGCGAGTCACAACGCGCATTCCTCGAAGCCGCGCTCGACGCGGGCGTCGCCCTTGGCTCGTTCATGGTCGTGGGGTGGGCCTTTCCGCTGATCAGCAACGCTTGTCACCGACTTCCATCCGAGCCCGTGCCCCGGCTCGAGCACTCGCCCTCGCCGCGCCAACCAGTACTCGGAGGCCCACCCCGCAGCCGAGTCGCCCAACCTGCCAGAGCACACAACAGCCAGCCGGCGCCGACGTAGCAGCGCTCAGTCGACCGATAGCCTCGCCACCGGCTGGAGCGAAAGGGCTTTTCTCTTACCTTTTCTCCAGCCACGGCCCTCGTAGCTCAGGGGATAGAGCATCGGTTTCCTAAACCGTGAGCCCAGGTTCGAATCCTGGCGGGGGCGCCACTCCGTGTCGCGACGGCGCGCGCAGCCACGCTGAGGCGGCACGAGATCGTCATGTGGACGGTTCGACAACTACGTCGGGGCTGGGTTACATTTCGTTTGACGTAAGGGCTGCCTAACAGACGCCCTTCACTCCTCCGGAAGGGATGCTGTGCCGACCTCGACATCTCGTTTGAGCCTCGTTCGTGCGGCTGGCGTCGTGCTCGCGGCGGTGCTGCTCCTGACCGCGTGCGGCGACGACGACGAAAACGGCGGCTCCGCTGACGCGGAGGGGTCGGACACCGAGGCCATCACGGTCTACTCCGGTCGCAGTGAGGCGCTGATCGGCGACCTCGTCGAGCAGTTCACCGAGGAGACGGGCATCGAGGTCGACCTCCGCGGCGGCGACAGCGGCGAGCTGGCCGCGCAGCTCATCACCGAGGGTGATGCCTCACCCGCCGACGTGTTCTTCTCCCAGGACGGCGGCGCGCTCGGCGCGCTGGACAAGGCAGGCCTCCTCTCCGAGCTCGACAGCGCGATCGTGGCCTCGGTGCCCGAGCAGTTCCGCGCCGCTGACAACACCTGGGTCGGTACCAGCGGACGGTCGCGCGTCATCATCTACAACCCGGACCTCGTGCCAGAGCCGCCGAACTCGATCGACGCGATCCTCGACGAGCGCTGGAAAGGAAAGATCGGGTTCGCCCCGTCGAACGCGTCGTTCCAGTCGTTCGTGACCGGCCTCCGCGTGCTCCGCGGCGAGGACGGCGCGAAGGAGTGGCTCGAGAAGTTCGCAGCCCTCGAGCCGGAGGCGTTCGAGAACAACGTCGCCGTGCGCGACGCGGTCGATGCCGGCGAGGTGGAGCTCGGACTGGTCAACCACTACTACCTGTACGAGAAGATGGCCGAGGTCGGTGCTGACAAGGTCGTCGCGAAGAACCAGTACCTGAAGGGTGGCGACCCGGGCGGGCTCGTGAACGTCGCCGGTGCCGGGATCCTGAAATCGGCCGACAACGCCGAAGGTGCGGCCGAGTTCGTGGAGTACCTCCTCAGCCCGAAGGCCCAGGAGTACTTCGCCACGCAGACCTTCGAGTACCCCCTGGCCAGCGGCGTCCCCGCTTCTCCGGAATTGCCCCCGCTGTCGGAGCTCGAACCGCCTCAGGTCGACCTCGCGCAGCTCGATTCGATCGAGGCGACCCAGGAACTGCTCGCCGAGGTCGGCCTGCTGCAGCGCTGAGCTGGTGCAACCGAGGTCGCTCGCACCGCCCCGGTCGGCATTCGCCGTCGCGGTGGCTGCGACGGCACTCGCCGTCGTCCCACTCGTCTACCTGGCGTTGCAGATCGGCGATGCCGGTTTGGAGAGAGTCGCCGACATCCTCTTCCGCGCCGACATGGCCCGACTCGCCATCAGAAGCCTCGGGCTGGCGCTGCTCGTCGGCGGGCTCGCCGGCACCGTCGGCACCACGACGGCCTGGCTCGTGGAGCGCTCGGACCTCGCGGGCGACGCGTTCTGGCACGTCGTGGTCGTGATGCCGCTCGCCGTCCCCTCGTACGTCGCCGCCTACGCATGGGTGTCGTGGTGGCCGGAGACCGCCTCGTTCTGGGGCGCCGTCGCCGTGCTCACCTTCTCCACCGTTCCGATCATCCACCTGTACGTCGCCGCCATCTTCCGCGGGCTCGACGGCACTCAGGAGGAGGTGGCCCGGTCGCTGGGCAAGGGACCGTGGGAGGTCTTCGTCCACCTCACCCTCCCGCAGGCCCGACGTGGCATCGCGGCGGGAATGCTGCTCGCCTCCCTGTACGTGCTGGCCGACTTCGGGGCCGTCGCCATCATGCGGGTACCGGTCTTCACCTGGGCCATCCTGGGCGCCTACCGGGCAGGCTTCGATCCGAGCCGTGCTGCGGTGTTGGCCGGCGCCCTGGTCGTCCTGTCGACGATCTTCGTCCTCGGAGAGGCCATGGTGCGGGGACGGTCGACCGCGGCGAGCGTCGGCACCGGCGTCACCCGACCGCTCGCCCGGGTGCGGCTCGGGCGATGGCGATGGCTTGCGATGGCGGGCCTGGTCCTGTTGGCGACGGCATCGGTCGGCTTCCCGATCGTGTCCTATCTCCTCTGGTGGGCCACCGGCGGGAGCGAGGTCGAGCTCACCGAGTTCGTGCAGGCGCTCACGACCACTCTGGTGCTCGGCGCGGTGGTGGCCATGGCGACGGTCGCGATGGCCGTGCCCCTCGCCTGGTTGGTCGCCCGCTTCCGGACTCGCCTGGGCGTCGGGTCGGAACGCGCCATCATGCTCGCCCACAGCCTTCCCGGCATCGTGGTGGCGTTGTCGTTCGTCTACGTGGGTGTCCGGATCCTCCAGCCGATCTACCAGCGATGGCCGATCGTCGTCCTCGCGCTGGTCGCGCTCACGTTGTCCCTGGCGATCGGTGGCTTGCGGGCGGCGTTCGAACAACAGCCCCAGGCGCTGACCGACGTCGGTCGGGCCTGCGGACGCTCGCGAGCTCGGGTGTTCGCGCGGGTGACCCTGCCGGCGGTGCTGCCCGCGATCGCCGCGACCTCGGCGGTCATCGCGCTCACGACCGCGAAGGAGCTCCCCGCGGTGCTGCTGCTGCGCCCTGCCGGCGCCGACACGTTGTCGACCCGGCTCTGGGTATGGGCCGGCGTGTCCGACGACGCATCGGTCGCCCCCTACGCACTGACCCTGGTCGCGTTCTCGATCATCCCAGCACTCGTCGCGGCCCAGGTCGGTCGAGGTCGCGTCGACCGTCGGGAGCTGGTGTGAGCGAGGCGCGGCTCTCGCTGCGAGGCATCCAGCACTCGTTCGGAGCGTCGCGGGTGCTCGACGGCGTGGACCTCGAGATCGCACCCGGTGAGATCGTGGCGCTGATGGGCGAATCGGGCAGCGGCAAGACGACGCTCGGTCGGATCATCGCCGGATTCGTCGCTCCCGACGCCGGCGTCGTCGCCCTCGACGGCGAGGCCGTCGCCGGCGACGGTAGCTTCGTCGCCCCGGAGCGCCGGGGAGTGGGCGTCGTCCCTCAGGAGGGAGCGCTCTTCCCCCACCTCTCGGTCGCGGCCAACGTCGCGTTCGGGCTCGCCCGCAACGCCGACCGGGCACGCCGGACCGATGCGTGCCTCGACCTCGTCGGCCTCGCCGGATTCGGTGACCGCCGGCCCGACGAGCTGTCCGGCGGGCAGCAGCAGCGCGTCGCTGTGGCGAGGGCGCTGGCACCGTCGCCTCGGCTGGTCGTGCTCGACGAGCCCTATTCGGGCCTCGACTCAACGCTGCGTCGCGCGGTGAGCGAGCAGGTCGCCACGGCGTTGCGATCAGCGGGCGCCACCGCGCTGCTCATCACCCACGACGCGTCCGAGGCGTTTCGCACCGCCGACCGGGTCGCGTTCCTCGACCGCGGTCAACTGGTGCAGGTCGGATCGCCCAACGACCTCTACGAGCGGCCGACCGATCTGCGAGCCGCGATCGCGGCCGGCACCACCTCCCTCGTGGCGGCGCGGCGCTCCGGGGTCGCGGTCGTCACTGCGCTCGGAGCGGTGCCGGTCGAGCACATCGGACACGTCAGCGACGCCGCCACCGGTGTACTGGTCCTGCGGCCCTGGCAACTGGAGATCGTCGTCGAGCCCGAGAGCGAGATCGAGGTCCTCGCCGTCCGGCCGGACACCGACGCACTGTGGCTGACCGTCGACATCGCGGGTGAGCCCATCGAGCTCTGCACGGGTCGGACCGCTCAGGACCTCGACTGTCTGACACCAGGGACCCGCATACGCGTGACCGCGAACGCGGCCGCCGCCTTCCTCCCGAGCCCGTCGGCCGACACCTGATCCCGGGCCATGGCGCCCAACCGGACGACCTGCCGCCAGGCGACGGCGAACAGCCGCGCGATGGCGAGGCTGACCACCAGCGTGACGACGAGCGCAGCCGGCGGGAACGACACCATCCGTTGCACCACCGGATACACGTCGCCGTGGACGAGGTAGATCCCGAGCGACGACGCCGCCAAGGGCCCGATCACATGACGGGCGGGCCTGGGCACCGGGATCGTCCCCAGCCACACCAACAGCACGATCCCCCCGAGCAGGATGGCGTTGCGGAGCTCGATGCTGAAGAACCCCCAGCAACCGACGGACGCCACCGCGGTGACCGCAAGGCGCTGCGGAACGGTGCGCGCACGGTGCGCTGCCCAACCGAGCGCGAACACCCACGCGACCCGACCGGTCCGGTACCAGTAGAGGCGATCGGGCTCGAACGGCGCGAACCGGACGAGGGTCAACGCGATGGCCACGGCGACCGCCAGCCCGAAGGGGTAGCGGCGTTCGAGCCGTCGGATGGCGGGCACGGCGAACACGATCCCGGCGATCACCAGGCATTGCACCAGAACTTCCACGAACCAGTACCGCCACGCCATGCGGGCGGGGGTCATCTCGCCGACCACGTTGTTGATCTGGAGGAGCGCGCCGACGGTGTACCGATCGAAGAAGACCAGGCCGATACCGATCCACGCCATGGCAGGCAGCGCGACCCGGCCGACAGCGGTGCTCCACCGCGTCGCGTGGCCTGCGGAGGTGGAGTCGGACAGCAGGAACCTCGCCATGTTGAAGCCGGCCGCTGCCAGCAGGACGTGGGCGCTGCCGAGCACGGTGAAGACGTCCATGTGGTTGCCGACGATCAGCACCATCGCCAGCGCCCGCAACACGAGTCCGGTGTCCATCCGGATCCACGGCCGGGACGGTCGGCGTGTCGACGCCGCCTCCAGGTCCGCGACCGTCATCAGGTGCCACGACTCGGGGAGTGGGTCGAGCAGCTCCTCGAGCGCGAGGGACGCCTCGACGTAGGACAGCGAGTCACCACCGAGCGAGACGAACGTGTCAGCGGGGCCGACCGACTCGACGCCCGTCGCGACGGCGAGCACCGCCGCGACGCCCGCTGCGGACGGCGCGGCGGTGCTGTCCGCCGCGGCCCAGACCGCCGCTCGATCGACCTTGCCCGAGGGCAGGCGCGGTTCGTGGTCCAGGCCCACCACCGTGACGCGACGCGGTGGCAGCTCGACTGCCTCACGGACGACCTCGCGGGCCGCGGTGTCGTTCCGCCCAGCGGCGCCACCGACCAGTCCCACCACCAGGCGCTCGTCGTCGCCGACGCACAACGCGCTGACGCCCCGGTCAGCCAGCTCGCGCTCGACGTGGTCCAGGTCGATCCGGAGTCCGCAGATCTTCGCGAAGCGCGCACGGCGGCCCTCGATCTGCAGCAAGCCCGCATCGTCGAGACGGCCGATGTCCCCGGTGCGAAGTTCGGAGAGTCGAGAGTCGTCCGCCAACTCGTCGGCGGCCGATGCGTAGCCCATCATCACGTTCGGGCCCCGATAGACCACCTCCCCGCTGCCTGCGGGCCAACCGCCGGCTTCCTCCGGCGGAAGCGGCTGGATCTCGATCTCGCCGCCCGGCACGGCCACGCCCACCGAGGTCGGGTGATCCTCTGCCAGATCGGGCGGGAGATAGGCCATGCGAGCCGTCGCCTCCGTCTGGCCGTACATCACGAACAGGTCGAAGCCGCGCTCGCGTCCGAGCCGCGCGTAGCGCCGGACCTGGTCCGCCGGCATGGCGCCTCCCGCCTGGGTCAATCGGCGCAGCGTCGGGGGCACGTGGTCGGCGAAGCCGGTCCGGTCGAGGAGGTCGAACGTGTACGGGACGCCTGCGAGGGTGGTGGCGCCGGAGTCGCGCACGAGCGACCAGAAGCACTTGTCGACCACGGAGAGGTCGGTGAGCACCATCGACGCGCCGACCGCCAGGTGCGAAGTGAGCACCGACAGGCCGTAGCAGTAGTGCATCGGCAGTGAGGTGATCGCCCGGTCGTCGGGACGGAGGTCGAGGTAGCGGGCGATGGACGCGGCGTTGGCCCCGACGTTCTGGTGGGAGAGGCGGACGAGCCGCGGTGAGCCCGTCGAGCCGGACGTGCTGAGCATGACGGCCAGGTCGGGGTGGAGCCGGTGGGCGGATCCGTCCCGGCGATGCCGGACGGCGGGCGAGCCCGCGCCCGGGTCGATGACGACGTCGGGGTCGAACTGCTCGACCAACCGGCTCGTGGCCGACGGCGAGCCGGCGATGATCACGGGAGCCCCGACGCGCAGGCAGGCGAGGAAGCTCACCACGAACTCGACGTCGTTACCTCCGTTGAGGAGAACGAGGCGGCCGGGCCCGACCTCACCGACGCGCTCGTCGACCATGGCCTCGAGTCGCTCGGCCGTGACCACTTCATCGCTCGTGATGAGCGACGAACGCATCGAGCCATCCCAGAACCGCGTGCTCGGCAGCGTGTCGCAGGCGGGCGCCAGCGGAACAGCAGTGCCCATCATGCGAGGAGTCGGTTGAGCGGCCCCATGTTGTGCATCGTAACCATTGGGTGTTAGGCGGGCCTCATCCAGCGTGCGGCGAGCGGTGCGGCGAACTGCGTAATCTGCCAGCCGCGTTTGACCCGGGCCCCCAAACCTGTCGATGGTAGGGAGGTGGAGAGCGGTGCCTCCGAGTTCGACGCGATGCTGGACGCGGCGCGTTCAGGTGACGAGCGCGCCGCGTCCCGACTCTTCGAGGCGTTCAATCCCCGCCTGCTCCGGTTCTTGCGAGCGTTCGAGCCTCGAGTCGCCGAGGACCTTGCGGGCGAGGTCTGGCTGGCCATCGCCAAGGGCCTGGCGGCCTTCGAGGGCGGCGAAGGGGGCTTTCGCGCGTGGTCGTTCTCCATCGCGCGTCGACGCATCGCCGATCACCGACGTCGGGGCGTTCGTCGAGCCACCGATCCGGTCGATCCCGAGGTCGTCGCCAACCACGTCGACCGTCTCTCGACCGAGGACCCGATCGGTGACCTGCTCGACAGCTGGACGGCCCAGGACGCCATCGCCCAACTCACGCTCCATCTGAGCGACGACCAGGCCGAGGTCGTGCTCCTTCGCATCCTCGGCGACTTCAGCGTCGACGAGGTCGCCGCCGTGATGGATCGACCGGCATCGTGGGTCCGGGTGACCCAGCATCGAGCCCTGCGCCGGCTCTCACAACGCCTCGGATCGAGATTCGCGGTAACGGAATGAGCCCTGACGACGATTCCGAGGACATGAAGCCCCTTGACCTCCTCGCGAGCGACCGACAGATGGACGCGCTGGCGCGCGGCGATGAGTTCGCCGACCCTGAGCTCGTCAGGCTGATCCGGGCGGCGCAGGGCCCCTCTCGTCCTGACGAGCTCGCCGGCAAGGATCAGGCGGTCTCGATGCTGGTGACCGGGGGCACTGACATCGTGACGTCGCTCACGACGCACCGCCGAGGGCGGCTCAGCCTCGCCGCCAAGTCCGCTGTGGTCGTCGGCGCGATCTTCTCCGTGGGTGCGGCCGCGGCCGCCGCGACCGGCGTCGTCGCCTCGTTCGGCGACCCCGTGACACCCGTCGTCTCCACCTCCGCGAACGTGGCAGAGGGGCACCGGACGTCCGGGCAGAAGGCCGGATCGTCCACCCCGGTCAGCCCGTCGCATTCTTCAACGTCGATGACCGTTCCCACGAGTTCGACTGTTCCCGACCCGACCGCACGGGCGTCGGGAGCAGTCGGGCCGAACCCCGACGGACCAGCTCGGCACGGACTGTGCACCGCGTTCGGTGCACGCGAGTCCATCCCCGGCAAGTCGGTCGCGGCCGAGAACCTCGCCGAGGCCGCCACGGCGGCGGGACAGACCGTGGACGAGTTCTGTGCGGCGGCTTCCTCCACCGACGGGCCGACCACGAGGCAGAAGTCCGCGACCCATGAGTCGACCAGCGCGGGTGGCACGCCGAACGAGCACGCCAACCCGGCGGCCGGCGGCAGCTCCAACGCCAACCCGAGCTCCATCGCCGGAGACCACGGCGGTCAGACGGGTGCTTCGAACCCGTCGCCGAGCGCGGGCGGCACGCCGAACGAGCACGCCAACCCGGCGGCCGGCGGCAGCTCCAACGCCAACCCGGACTCCAACATCGGAGACAACGGCCAGTGATGCCAAAGGTGTGCACGGTCGCTACAGTGGCCGCGTGTTGAGGGGGGCCCTGATGGACGCGCGGCGATCGGCGCTGAATGTGCTGCGTGGGCGGCAGTTTCGGGGCAGGCAGCGATTGCAGCAGGTGCTCGGCCTCAACGATCCGGGTCTGATTCCTACCGATGAGCGTTGGGTCGACTGCATCGAGGGCCTCCGCCTGACGACCTCGACCCCTCAGGACTTCATGTTCCGGGCGCTCTACACGGACGGCTACTACCAGGACGATGTTCTGGTCGCCCTCCGGAACCTGTTGTCGCCGGGCATGACCTTCTTCGACATCGGCGCGAACTACGGCTTCATGTCGCTCTATGTCGACCGAATGTTCCAGGGCTCGGTGACCACGGTCGCGTTCGAACCGAGCCCCACCGTGTTGCCCTACCTCAGAGAGAACATCGCGGAGAACGAGGCGGTGTCCGTTTCGGTGGACGACCGGTGCATCTCCGACACCAACGGATCGACCTCGTTCTTCTACTCCGACGAGAATTCGTGGAACGCGACGCTGATCGTCGACTTCGCCTCCGAGCACGGTGAAACCAAGGTGGTCGACGTCGAAGCGGTGCGGCTCGACGATCTCGTGGCGGACGGTGCCCGTCCGGACGTCATGAAGCTCGACGTCGAGGGTGCCGAGCACCTCGTCATCCGCGGCGGACAGGAGTACCTGCGCTCAGCTCATCCCGCGATCGTCGCCGAGTACAACCTGAAGGGCATCGAGGGTGCCGGCCTCACGGGCGACGAGTACCTCGAGCTGTTCTGGTCGCTCGGTTACTCCGTGAGCCTCATGCCGAGACCTGTGTACGGCTGGCATCGATGGAACGACCGGCGCGTGGTTTCGTCCGCGAGTGAGCTGCCGCACCTGTGCAACCTGGTGGTCACCGAGGCGAAGTAGCGCTCCGTCAGGTGGGCAACGGCTGTCGCAGGTCATCGACGATGCGGTCGACCTGGATCAGCAACGCCGTGTAGCTCATCCACTCCTGTGGAGGCCGAGCGCGGTGCTCGGGGTCATCCTCGTCAAGGGCGGCGCGGCCCAGCCGGCGTGCGGTGCGCGCGCATGGCTCCCGTCGTCGCATCACCTCGTCCACCGCCGCTTGGGTGTCCTCGGGAGATCGCTCGCCCAGCACCGTGCCGGCGAACACTCGCACGAGGTCACCCAACGATCCGAGCAGCCCCGCCATCGCCGGCATCTCGTGGTGCTCCCCTCCTGTGAGCTGCACGTGGTCCTCCAGGCCGCGGGCGATGGCCCACACGCCGATCGCACTCCGCTCGAAACGCGGGAGCACGTCCTCGTACCGGCCGAGCTCGGCGACGTGGGCGCGGTCCCGGATGTTCCACTGCGCCGCCTCGCGCCCATTGCCGATCGCCTCCGACGCCTCGTCGACGAGACGCTGACGAGTCACCCGCGCCGCGTGGCGCCATTCCGCGGTCAGCACCGAGCTCCACGGCGCAGCAAGCCCCGCTCCCATGGCGTCGAGCTGGTCGGCGACAGCGACCGCGAGCCGGCGCAGGGTCTCACGGGCGTCACCGACCCGCGACGAGGGGAACGCGAGGGACACCGCGATGCCCACGACGGCGCCGAGCACGGTGTGGAAGGCACGGACCCAGGCATAGCCCTCCTCCCCTGCGTTCAGCGCCGACATCACCAGCAGCACGGTGACGGGGAGCTGGGTCGCGGCTTGCCGCGGGAGCCGCAGCACGAGGAGCCCGACGGCGAGTGATCCTCCGGTCAGCAGACCGACGGTCATGGCGTTGAGGCCGATGGCGTTGCCGATGGCGAGCGCGACGAGCACTCCGAGGACGACCGCCGCGCTCCGCTCGATCGCCACGCGCACCGACGCGTGCACCGACACGCGAACCGTGATGAGCGCCGTCATCGGCGCGAGCACCGGCGAGACGACGTCGGAGACCGCGACGGCGATCACCCAGGCCAGCGACGCCGCGAACGCCGCCTTGATGACCGCGATCACCTCGACGCGCGCCGGCGGCGTCCAGGCGACACGCGCGGCGAACGCGCTCCAGCCCCGTCGCAGGAGACCGGCGCGCGGCGTGTCCTCGCCCGGGGTCACCTCCGCTCCCGCGACGGACTCGTTGCCCATCGCGGGGACGTTACGCGGGCGCCAGTGCGGCGGCCGCCTGATCCTCCTCGGCTCTGTGCTCCATGGCCTCGTCGCTAGGCGGAGAGGAGGCCCTCGACATCGATCGTCAGGGACGGATGCCGGAGCTTCGACAACGCCTTCGACTCGATCTGGCGGATTCGCTCGCGGGTCAGACCGAAGAGCTCGCCAACGTCCTCGAGCGTGCGAGCCTCGCCACGGTCGAGACCGAACCGGAGCTCGATGATCGCCCGTTCGCGGTCGTCGAGGACGCTGAGCAACCTCGCGACCTCCGCTGGCAGCATCGACTCGGCGGCGGCGTCGAAGGGCGACGTCGCGTTCGGGTCACCGACGATGTCGCCCAATTCGGCGTCGCCGTCGTCGCGAAGCGGCTCGGACAGCGACATCGTGTCGGCTGCGAACCGCAACGCTTCGGTGACCTTGGCCTCGGGGATGCCGAGCTCTTCGGCGATCTCCGCCCGGGTGGGCGGCCGTCCGAGGTCGTTCGTGAGTTGGAAGCGCGCCCGTTGGAGCCTCGTGAGGAGGTCACCAGCGTGGACCGGCAGGCGGATGGTGCGTGACGTGTTCGCGATGCCACGCGTGATCGCCTGCCGGATCCACCAGGTCGCGTAGGTGGAGAACTTGAACCCCTTGCGCCAGTCGAACTTCTCGACCGCGTGGATCAGCCCGAGGTTGCCCTCCTGGACCAGATCCAGCAACGGCAAGCCCGACGCCTGGTAGCGCTTCGCGATCGCCACCACCAGACGCAGGTTCGACTGCACGAACTGGAGCGAGGCCGCGTCGCCTGCGGCGACGGCCTGCTTCAGCCGGCGCTTCTGGGCCACGGTCGCGGGGCGGCCGAGCTCGAGCTCGGCCGCGGCCGCGGCGCCGGTCTCGATGAGCTGCGCGAGCTCGACCTCCTGATCCTTGGTCAGCAGCGGATGCCGGCCGACGTCGGTCAGGTAGAGCCGGACGAGGTCCTCATCCTGGGGTTCACGTCGCTTCACGGTCAGATGACGCGAACGTTCTGGGCCTCTTCGCCCTTACGGCCGGGAGCCACGTCGAACTCGACCTTCTGGCCCTCGTCGAGGGACTTGTAGCCGGAGCCGGTGATGTTGGAGTAGTGAACGAACACGTCGTCGCCACCCTCGCGGGAAATGAAGCCGAAGCCCTTCTCGGCGTTGAAGAACTTCACGGTACCTGTAGTCACAATTCTCTCTCTTCGCTGTTGTCGTTTGTTTCGGTTAGCTCTGTTGGGTCGGGCTCTTCGAGCCCGAGAGCGACGAAGATCTCATGTCGCTGTCGTTCGTAGTCCTCTTCGGTGATCTCGCCGGCAGCCCGCTGCTCGTTGATCCGGTGGAAGCCGGCCATCAGCTCGTTCTCGTCGACCTCGGCCGCCGAACCACCAGCCTGGCGTTCCTGTCGCCGCTCGGTCTTCACGGCCTTCTGATCGATTCGCCGTGCCTTGACCCGGCGCTTGCCCGCGCTCTCGCCTCCTCGACCCATGTCAGCTCACCGCCGGTCGGATCGAGGGGCGCGGGTCTTCGAACACCCGCGAGATGCGGAGGGCGACGAAATGCTTGAGGCGGGGATCCGCCACGCGTGACTCCAGACTTCACATCCGCTGCGCCAACACATCCGACTCCTCGACCCCGAAGCCGAAGGGGTGTGTTCAGGCTCGCGCACACGGGAGCGCTCGATTTGAGCGCGTCGAATACCCTATCGCGTTCAGCGCCATTCATGCGCTCGAGGGACCGATGTCGGCAGAAATTTCGCCGACAGGGGCGCGAAACACCAGCAGGAACATGGCCGCGAGCACCGGTACGGCGAGCGAGACGGTCATGGCGATCGCGTCGGCCGCCGGCATCAGGTGCAGGTGCGCGGCGTGGTACCAGAGGTGTGGCGCCGCCCACGCGAGGTGCGCCGCCCCGCACAACCGCCCGAACCGACCCGGTCTGAGCACCGCGGCCAACGCCACGACGGCGAGGGCCAGGTTGAGTGCACCGACGTCACGGACGAGGTGCTCGTTGAACGATCCGTCGACAGAGACCCAGTGACGGCCGCCGCCGGGGAAGTCGTCGTAGAAGCTCCGCGGCCACGCCAGCGCCCACACGCCGACCGCCAGATCGGCCACCAAGAGGACCGCGGCGGCGATCCGGAACCTCATCGGGGGCGGATTCAGCTCGCAGCAGCGGCGACGTCCGCAGCGAACGGTGACAGAGCGAACCAGGTCGGAAAGGCTCGGACGAGCTTGGTCGGACCGATGAGTCGTGCGTCGCCGCTGCGTTGCAGGTCCTTGAACTCCGCCCGGCCGAGCAGCCACCGGTGCATGGCTCGACTGTCAGCGTCGACCACGAGGTCGACGTCGTAGCCGGGGTCG
The DNA here is from genome assembly GCA_035281005.1 of Microthrixaceae bacterium. Classification (GTDB taxonomy): domain Bacteria; phylum Actinomycetota; class Acidimicrobiia; order Acidimicrobiales; family Microtrichaceae; genus DATEEV01. The sequence goes on from DATEEV010000217.1 coordinate 13,690, forward strand.
ACCACACAGGCCGTAGCTTCGCCCCGGTCGAGCACCAGCCACACCCGACGCCCACCCACACCCGTGAGCACGAACTCGATCACCACCCGGTCTGCCGGGAGCTTCGACAGCGCCACGAACTGGTGCAATCGCCACACGAGGAGGGCCGCGTCGAGTTGGGTGTCCTCGGGATCCCCGAAGGCCCACTGTGCCGCCCACTGGCCGAGCGACCAGATGATGGGCTCGAGCTCCTTTCCGGCCTCGGTGAGCCGGTACTCGGCGCCACCGTCGATCTCCACGCGCTCGATCACCCCGCGCCGCTCGAGCGACCGGAGCCGCTGGGTCAGCAGGGTGCGGTTCATTCGCGGGACCCCGCGGTGGATCTCGTTGAACCGGCGGGAGCCGATGATCAACTCCCGCAGCACCAACGGGGTCCAGCGATCACCGAGCAGTTCGGCACCCACCGCGATCGGGCAGTACTCGTTGTACGAGGTCATCTGG
>DATEEV010000218.1:0-8993 GCA_035281005.1 Microthrixaceae bacterium
CTCGGCCCCGACCTCACGAGCATGCTCGGCGACTGACGACGCGACGTTGCCTGCCTGTTCCTTCGCGGTGCCCATTGCCGCGCCGGCGTTGCTCTGTGCCGGTTCGGTCTCGGTGGAGAGGCGAGGCTCCCCACTCCGGTGGCCGCTGGAGATGTCGGTCATGTCCGCTCCTCTCGCTCTCTGTTGTGTGGTGGGTTGGCGCCCCGAGCCCGCGCGCTGCCTGCGGACGGCGATCGCTCCTTGATTCCGCGCCACGGCGCGCGCCGAAGCAGGCGGTGCCGGCCGGCGGGGTGCAAGGGCGACCGGAAGGTTTCAGCAGGCGGCGGCTCGAAATCAGATCCGCCGTCGTCCTGCTGAGGCCACGCATACCCCACGTGTCACTCCCCCAAACCGAACTCGACCGAGATGGTCGCCTGCTGCTCCGCGGACTGAGACCACTTGGAGTGGGGTAGGAGAGACGCCCATCGACAGACACAGGAGGCGTCATGGAACTGCTGGATCACCTCACCCAGGAGCATCGCAAGGTCGAGGAGCTGCTCGGCACGCTGGCGTCCAGCGACGAGGGCCCCGCGCGTGAGGCCACTCTTGCCGAGCTCGAGTCGTCACTGTCGACGCACATGGCGGTGGAAGAGACGTTCCTCTACCCCCTCGTGACGAAGGTGATCGGCGCGGAGGACGAGGAGGAAGCCGAGGTCGAACACGGTCTCGCCCGTGACGGCGTCGCCAAGCTGCGCGAGCTGGTGGCCGAGCCAGGCTTCGGCGCGGCGGTGGACATGGTCACCGCCGGCATCGGTCACCACGTGAAGGAGGAGGAACAGGAACTGTTCCCGCAGCTCCGGGCCGAAGCTGCCGATCAGGTCCGAGCGCTGGGGACGCCCGATGAGCTCGAGGCCAAGGTGAAGTCGAAGTCCGAGCTGTACGACCAGGCGAAGGACGCGGGGGTCCGGGGCCGGTCGCGAATGAGCAAGGACGAGCTCGCCGAGGCCGTCGGCGACACGAAGTCGTAGTCCCACCCGTGAGCGGCACGGTGTCGCCGTGGTCCACGGAGGCCGGCTCCGACCGTCGATCGTCGAGGAGCGCGTGGGTCCGAAACAGCAAGCTCGGACTCGCGTGCTTCGGTTTGTTCATCCTTTTCCTGGTAGCCCAGTCGGTGACCGGCTGGCGGTCCTATGACGCGGATCAGACCGAGCACGGCGAGGCGACGGTGTCGTATCCGAGCTATTTGACGACGGGGCACTTCGCGGAGGCGACGTTCGAGAACTGGGAGAGCGAGTTCCTACAGATGGGTGCGTTCGTCGTGTTGACCGCGTTCCTGATCCAGAAGGGTTCCTCGGAGTCGAAACAGGAACACGACGACCCCCACGACGAGGATCCTCGCTTCCACCGCGACGATCCCGACGCCCCGTGGCCGGTGCGCCGAGGGGGTTGGTGGCTCGGCCTCTATGAGCACAGCTTGTTCATCGCCTTCGTGATCCTGTTCCTGGGCTCGATGCTCGGACATGCGGTGGGTGGGGCGGCCGAGTACAGCTCCGAGCAGGTCGCGCACGGTCAGCCGGCGGTGAGCGTGTGGGGCTTTGTGCGGACCTCCCAGTTCTGGTTCGAGTCGTTTCAGAACTGGCAGAGCGAGTTCCTGGCCGTCGCGTCGATCGTGGTGCTCACGATCTTCCTCAGACAGCGCGGATCACCCGAGTCGAAGCCGGTGCACGAATCCGTCGACGCGACGGGGAGCTGAGGATTCGCGATCGCGTGTTTACGAGTCATGCCGTGTGGCAATAGCGAAGTGTCAACTGATCGACGACAGGATCGACGACAGGGAGGTCGCAATGACGACGGCACGAGAGATCATGAGCCCGGACGCCGTATGGGTCGAGGCCGATGTGAGCGTGGCCGATGCCGCCCGACGCCTGCGTGAACAGGGAATCGGAGCGTTGCCGATCTGCGACGGCGATGGGCATCTCCAAGGCATGGTCACCGATCGGGACATCGCGGTGAAGGTGGTGGCCGACGGTCGCGATCCTTCCCAGACGGCGGTGGGGGATCTCGCTGCCCGGGGCGAGGTGGTCACGATCGGTGCCGATGACCCCGTGGAGGAGGCGATTCGGGCCATGAAGGACCACGATGTCCGACGGCTGCCGGTGATCGACGGTGATCGGCTCGTGGGGATGGTGAGTCAGGCCGACATCGCGCGTGAACTCCCTGACAGCAAGGTCGGTGACCTCGTTGCCGCGATCTCGATCGCGTCGCCGAACAACTGACGGCGGGCTCGGGACCGGAACCGCACCGTGCGCGTCGCATGTGAGCGGCGCGTCGCGAACCGTGGACGACGAGGACGACGAGGACCTGGAGCAACTGGCGGTCGCCGTGACCCGCACGCTGCGCCGGGTCGGGCGAACGATCGGGGTCGCCGAGTCGTTGACCAGCGGTCAGCTGGCGGCCCTGCTCGGGTGCGCGCCGGGAAGCGGCGACGTGTTCGCCGGCGGGTTCGTCACCTACTCCCGTTCTGCCAAGGAGCGAGTCCTCGGCGTCAGCCCGGAGTCCGTGGTCGACGTCGCGACAGCGCTGCAGATGGCACAGCGGGCACGAGCCCTGCTCGACGTCGATCTGTGCGTCTCGCTCACCGGCGTGGCCGGGCCCGAGCGTCAGGATGACGTGCCGGTCGGCACGGTCTTCATCGGCTGGGCGAGTCGGACCGACGCGGGCGTCGACAGATGCTGCTTCGGGGGTGAGCCCGACGAGATCCGGTCGCGATCGTGCCAGCAGGCACTGCGCCGCCTGCTGGCACTCGCGGATGCTCAGCGGTGACTCGGCCGGATCGGCGGCGGATGGGACCATCAAGGTGCTGCTCAGCCCTGGACCCGGACTGATTCCCAGGATGCCGGGTATGGGTCCCCTATGAACGATCGAGCAGCTCGCATCGAGACGATGCCCGACGACGGCCACGGGCTCGACGCTGATCACCCCGTCGAGATCCCGGCCCGGGGCTGGCGCGATGTCGCCGTTCGCGTCAAGGACGAGATGAAGGACGATCACGCGTCGCTCTCCTCGGCGGGAGTCGCTTTCTTCGGGTTTCTCGCCCTGATCCCCGGCCTCGCCGCCTTGGTGTCGCTGTACGGGATCTTCGCCGATCCTGACGACGTGCGCGCCCGGGTCGAGAGTCTCACGGCGACCCTGCCGACTGAGGCCCGCGACCTCATCGAGGATCAGCTCACGCGGCTGACCGGCACCTCCACGGCCTCACTCGGCCTCGGCCTCGTCGTGAGCGTCGCGCTCGCACTGTGGTCCGCCTCGAGTGGCGTTGCCCATATTGTCGAGGCGATCAACATCGCCTACGACGAGAAGGACGAACGCGGTCCTGTGGCCCGGAGAGGCATGGCGCTGTTGATGACGCTGGCCCTCGTGGTCGTCGCGGGTGTCGCGATCGCGGTCACCGCGCTGCTGTCGCAGGCCGACGACTCCAGCATGGCGCTCCGTTGGGTCCTCCGGCTCGCTTCGTGGCTGCTTCTCGCCGTCGCGTTCGTCGCCGCGCTCGCGGTGCTCTACCGGCACGGCCCTGACCGCGACGAGCCGAAGTGGCGATGGGTCACGCCCGGGGCGCTTGCGGCTCTTGTCGGCTGGATCGCGATCTCGATCGCATTCCGGCTGTACGTCGCGAACTTCGGCTCGTATGACGAGACTTACGGATCGCTCGCCGCGATCGTCGTGGTGCTCTTCTGGCTCTACCTCAGCGCGCTGGTCATCATCGCCGGCGCCCAGCTCAACGCGGAGCTCGAGCATCAGACCGCCCGCGACAGCACCAAGGGCCCCGATCGGCCTCTCGGCGCGCGCGACGCGGAGATGGCCGACACGATCGGCCGGCGTACCGGGTGAGCTGAACGCTGATCCCGGGTCTGGGCCGCGCTCGGCGGCGGGAAGGGGCTGGTCGCCACGACGAACGAGTGATCCAAGCTGCAAGGAGTCCCCGCACCAGCGAGCAGTCACACGAGCGCCCGACTCGACCCCTCCGGGTGTGAGGATGGCGCGTGCCGGGTAGAGCGAGCCATGACCAGTTCAGTTGCTCGAAAGGTCCGCTCGAGTCTCTGGTTCCTCCCCGTCGTGTGCGTGCTCGGGGGCCTGGTGCTCTCCTTCCTCACGATCGCCATTGATCGTGCGCTCGACTACGACCTCGTTCCCGAGTGGCTCACCGGCGGCCCGGATGCGGCGGTCGCGATCCTGTCGACGATCGCGGCGTCCATGGTGTCGCTGGCCGCGCTCGTGCTCACGATCACCATGGTCGTGGTCCAGTTGGCGATGGGGCAGTTCTCGCCGCGGATCGTGCAGACGATCCTCCGGGACAAGCCCAGCCAGCTCGCGATCGGACTCTTATCGCCACCTTCGCGTTCGCCATGGTGTCACTGCGCGAGGTCCGGTTCGAGGAGCCGGTCACTGTGCCTGGCCTGGCCATCGTGGTGGCGTACATCCTCGTGCTGGTCAGCATCGTCGTGCTCGTGCTCTACGTGCATCACATCGGTCGATCGCTGAGGGTCTCCGCGCTGATCGAGATGGTCGGCTCCGACATCCGACGACTGCTCGACCAGCAGTACCCCGGCGGCGATCACGGGCGCGTCGATCCGTCGGCCATCGACGCTCCGGTGTCGGGCGTGGTCTGTGACATCCACCATGACCGGCTGGTGGAGGCCGCTCGACGCGCGGACTGCGCGCTCGCGATGGTGCCCGCGCTCGGCGAATTCGTGCCGGCCGGGTCGACCATGTTGCGGGTGGTCGGCGACGCCGACAGGTTGGACCGCGACGCGGTGGTCGGCGCGGTGGACCTGGGCTTGGAGCGCACGCTCCAACGAGACGTCGCCTATGGCTTCCGCATGCTGGTCGACATCGCGATTCGGTCGCTCTCAGAGTCGCCCTTTCCTCGATCCGACGACCGCCGTGCAGGCGATCGACCGTCTCCATGACGGTCTGCTCCATCTCGCGAACAGGTCGTTCTCCGATGGGGTGTATCGCGATGAAGGTGGCTGTGTCCGCTTGGTCGTTCCGGTCATGGAGTGGGAGGACTACGTGCTGTTGTGCTTCGAGGAGATCCGACTGGCCGGTGCCGCGTCGCCTCAGGTGGCTCGGCGCCTGACGGCCGCCTTGCAGGACCTGATCGTCATCGCGCCACCGGAGCGCCAGGAGGTCCTCCGCCGGCAGCTCACCCTGTTGCAGGACGCCGCCCGCGACGCGGCGCTGCCCGGAGCCGACGTGGAACTCAACCTCCAGCCCGACCGGCTGGGCCTCGGAGTGCAGGCCAGCGACGACGAGGTTCCGCTCGGGACCCGCACCTAGAAATGCCAGGGAGGGCGTAGAGAGCAGACGCGAGCAACTGCTTCTCTTGCCCGGCGCCCTGGTGCGAGGCGTTGGCGGGGCGCGGTGCATCCCGTCGGCGCGAGAGCGCCCCCGGACTGGGACCGAGTGCGCGACCGCGATCCGCTGTCGTGTCGGACGTCGACGCGATGCGGCAGGCTGTATGGGTGAGGGCTTGGAAAGGACCAACGATGGACGGACTCGACGTCTCCCACGAGGTTCACGGCGACACCGACCACGCGTTCAAGGTGGTGGCCCACGGAGAGGTCGACGCAGCGAGCGTCCCGGTGCTCGCCGCGCAGTTCGACGAGCTGCGCGAACGCGGCGCCACGCTCATCGTGCTCGACTCGAGCGGCGTCAACTTCGTCGACAGCTCCGGCCTGCGATGCATCATCGACGCATCACAGGACATCGAGTCCCGCGGAGGGAAGTTCCTTATCGAGGGGATGAGTCCGGCGATGCAGCGCGTCCTCGAGGTCACCGGCTTTTTGGAGAAGTACCGGTCAGGGGAGTGACGGGCGGCCCCAATGCTTGAGACGAGCGCCCAGGCGGCAGAGGTATGAGGTCCTTCGTCGGCCGTGTCGCGGTCGTGACCGGAGCGGGCAGCGGGATCGGGAGGGCGACGAGCCTGGCGCTGGTGCGTCGCGGCTGTCATGTCGCGATCGTCGATCGGGATCTCGAAGCGGCCGGGGAGACGGCGTCACTGGTTTCGGCGACAGGCCGACGCGCCTCGGCGCATGGGGTCGATGTGCGCGACCTCCATCCAGGCCGCTGCTCGGCCCGCTCGTCATGGGGGCTGCGCACCCTGCAAGTCGACTCTGCGGAATGGCAGATGCACGGTGCCTGAGCTCCGGGTCACGTCCAAGCCCTCATCCTCTTCCGTGTGCCACAGGAGAAAGGGACTGCCCAGCATTCGCGTGGGGCCTGCGACGCGGACAGGAGCTTCACGCGAATGCAGGCAGGTTGGTTTCCGGACCCAACGGAGCGCGCCGGGGCCGTCGGCGCTGCCGCGCTACGAGGTGGTCTCGGTCGATCAGTTGCTGGCCGAACCGCGCTACTTCGACGGGGAGAACTGGACCGAACACATCGTGTGTGGGTCGCGCTTCTCGCCTTTTGGCGTTCGCTGCTCCCGCTATCGTGCCCGCGCCATGGCACGAGTTCCGATCGAGCCGGGGTTCTTCCGGATCCCCGACGACCCCGATGAACCGCCTCGTCTGCTCGGCAGCCGGTGCCCGGCATGCGAGGAGGTGTTCTTCCCGGTGCGGCTGGTGTGTGCCCGGTGCCTGCACGAGGGCACCGAGGACCTGGAGCTGTCGACCACGGGCCGGCTCTTGACCTGGACGTGGTGTCACGTGCCGATGTTCGGCAAGTTGGACGCCGACGTCGGCGGCTACGGCGTCGGACAGGTCGACCTGCCGGAGGGCCCGCGGGTGCAGTCGATCCTCGTGGGTCAGCGCGACGATTTCGAGGTGGGCATGGCGCTCGAGACCGATCTCGAGGTGTTGCGCACCGACGGCGACGACGAGGTCGTGATCTACCGGTTCCGACCGCTCGCCTCGAGCGGGATGGCGGCGTCGTGAGTCGGCGAGGGGTGCGCTTCGACGGGGTCGCGGTCGCCGGTATCGGCATGGTGCGCTTCGGGATGCTCGCGGAATACCCGATCATGCACCTCGCCCGCGACGCGGGCCTCATGGCGCTGCACGACGCGAGCATGACCCTCGCGGACGTCGACGAGTCCTTCGTTGGCTACATCCAGCAGGGCTCGATGACGGGGATCAAGGCGATGAAGGAGCTGGGCCTGACCGGCCTGCCCGTGACCCACGTCGAGAACGCGTCGGCGACGGGCCTGATCGCGTTCCGCGAGGCCGCGTGGGCGGTGTCGTCGGGCCGGGCGGACGTGGCGATGGCGCTCTGCTTCGACAAGTTCACCGACATCACCCGCCGCAGCGCAGTGGGGCGGGGCGCCGGTCGCGACCAGATCGACGCGCCGATCCTGCCCGCCGCGTACTTCGCTCTGTGGGCCCAGCGCCGCATGCTCGAGCGCGGCACGACCGTCGAGCACTTCGCCCGTGTCGCGGCGAAGAACTGGAACTACGGCGCGACCTGCCCCACCGCGCATCGCCGCAGCGACCACAACGTCACCGTCGAGGAGGTGCTGGCATCGCGGATGGTGGCCGAACCGCTCACCGCGATGATGTGCTGTCCGGCCGACGACGGCGCCGCCTGTGTGATCCTCGCCCGTGAGGACCTGGTTCGGGCCCGCCGCCCGGAGCGGCCGGTGATCCGTGCGCTCGCCTCGGCCCTGCAGTCCGAGACCTACTCGCCCGGCCACACCTTCGTCGGGCCCGTCGTCGGACCGGCGACCATGACGCGAGCGACGGCGCGCGAGTGCTACGAGGCGGCCGGTTTCGGCCCCGACGACGTCGATGTCGCCTACTGCCATGACGCGTTCGTGAACGAGGAGCTCGAGTACTACGAGCTGCTCGGGTTCTGCGAGGAAGGCGGCGCCGAGCGACTTGTCGAGGAAGGCTCGACCGGACCGGGTGGTCGTATCCCGTTCAACACCGACGGTGGTCTGACCGCACGGGGCCACCCGGGTGGTCCGACCGGGCTGGCCATGATCCACGAGGCCGTGCAACAGCTCCGGGGTGAGGCCGTCGGTCGGCAGGTCGAGGGCGCCCGCCACGCGCTGGCTCACCTGGTGGGTGGCGGCAGCGTCTGTACGGTCAACCTGCTCGGACGTGACTGAGCCAACAACCTGACGAAACGAGGGGGATCACCATGGACGACGACGCCGCTCGCGCCGCCGGGCGCGAGATCCAGGGCCAGCTGTGGCCGGCGACGAGGTCCGCGCCGACCGGTCAGTTCCCGGCCGCGCAGCTCGCGCCCGACTTCTTCGATCTCGTGCTGCGAGGCGTGTTCGGCGAGGTCTGGTCGCGTGACCAGCTCGCCGTGCGCGACCGGTCGATGATCACCGTCGCGATGCTCGCCGGCCTCGGCCACACCGAGGAGTTGCGAGCCCACCTGGCTGGCGCGCTCAACGTCGGCCTGTCGCGCGACGAGCTCGTCGAGGTGCTGATGCAGGTGTCGGTCTACGCCGGCGTGCCCGCCGCGGTGGCCGCGCTCCGCGTCGCCGCCGACGTGCTCGGCACCGACTGACCGCCGCCGCTCACTCGGCCGTCGTCGGGTCCCAACGCAACTCGACGTCACCCCGGTGCTCCGCGGCGACGACCAGCTCACTCCAGTCGCTCTCGCCGAGCCCGGCTTCCACCGCGTCGTCGAGCACGCCTCGCACCGCGGTTCCCACCGGAATGGGCACGCCGAGGTCGTCGCCGATCTCGACGAAGAGCGCCGCGTCCTTCGCCGCCAGCTCGAGCGCGAACTGGGTGGGGCGTCCCCGCTGGTCGATCCCTTCGACCAACCGATCGATGAAGAAGTTGCCGGCACCTCCCGTGCGCAGCACCTCGACCGCCTGTTGCACCCCGATCCCCGACTTCGACGCGAGCGAGAGGCCCTCCAGGCTGACCCAGGTGCTGGTGAACGCGAGCAGGCTGTTCACCAGCTTCATCGTGTTGCCGCTACCGAGCGGGCCCAGGTGAAAGGTGGCGCGACCAAGTGGATCGAGCACCGGTCGGACGCGTTCGACGTCCTCGTCGTCC
>DATEEV010000219.1:0-4227 GCA_035281005.1 Microthrixaceae bacterium
TTCTGCTCGCTCGGCCTCGGTGACTGGATCGGCGTCGAGGGCGAGGTCATGACGACGCGTCGCGGTGAGCTGTCGGTCCGCGTCGACGCATGGACGCTGCTGGCGGCGGCCCGGCGACCATTCCCGGACAAGTGGCACGGCATCACCGACACCGAGACCCGCTACCGCCAGCGCTACGTAGATCTCTGGGTCACGCCCGAGGCGCGCGCCGCGTTCGAAGCCCGGTCGCGCGTGGTCTCGCTGACGCGACGGTGGATGGAGGACCGGGGTTACGTCGAGGTCGAGACGCCGGTGTTCCACCCGATCCCCGGCGGCGCGTTGGCCCGACCGTTCGTCACCCATCACAACGCGCTCGACCTCGAGCTGTTCCTGCGGATCGCCCCGGAGCTGTACTTGAAGCGCCTCGTGGTCGGGGGCATGCCGAAGGTGTTCGAGATCGCCCGCGTGTTCCGCAACGAGGGCCTCTCGACCCGGCACAACCCCGAGTTCTCGATGCTCGAGGCCTACGAGGCGTACGGCGACTACCGGGTGCACATGGAGCTCACCGAGCAGCTCGTGGCCCACCTCGCCACCGCCCTCCACGGCACGACCCAGCTCAGCTACGGCGGACGCGACATCGACCTCGCCGCACCGTGGCGCCGCGCCCCGCTGGCCGAGCTGACGAGCGTGGCCATCGGCGAGGAGGTCTCGGTCGACACGCCGGTCGATCGGCTGCGGGCGCTGTGCGACGCGCACGAGGTGCCACACCGCCCGGCGTACGGGCCGGGCAAGTTGCTGCTCGAGCTGTACGAGAAGACCGTCGAGTCGAACATCTGGGAACCGACGTTCGTCATGGACTACCCCAAGGAGGTCTCGCCGCTGTCGCGGGACCACCGCGACCATCCCGCGCTCGTCGAACGCTTCGAGGGCATCATCGTGGGACGCGAGCTGTGCAACGGGTTCAGCGAGCTCGTCGACCCGGTCGAGCAGCGGGCTCGGTTCGAGGCGCAGGCGGCCCTGCGGGACTCGGGCGACGACGAGGCGATGGTCGTCGACGAGGACTACCTCCGCGCCCTCGACTACGGCATGCCGCCCACGGTCGGGCTCGGCATCGGAATGGACCGCCTGATCATGTTGCTCACCGACACCACGTCGATCCGCGACGTCATTCTCTTCCCGACGCTGCGCCCCGAACAGGACTGAGCGCGGCGTGAGTGCCGTCAGCGTCCGTGGCGTCGCCAAGGCGTTCGGTGACGTGTGCGCGCTCGACCAGGTCGACCTCGAGGTCGCGGACGGCGAGCTGGTCGTGCTGCTCGGCCCGTCGGGGTGTGGCAAGACCACGCTGCTGCGAGCCGTCGCCGGCCTCGAGACGCTCGACCGGGGGACGATCGAGCTGGGCGACCGGGTCGTCTCCGGTCCCGGCGTGCACGTGACGCCCGAGCAGCGCCAGGTCGGGCTCGTGTTCCAGGACGGGGCGTTGTTCCCGCACCTCGAGGTCGCCGCCAACGTCGGATTCGGCCTGCCCCGAGGTCGGCGCAAGCGCGATCCCCGTATCGACGAGCTGCTCGATCTCGTCGGTCTGGGCGGGCTGGGCGGACGCAGGCCCGACGAGCTCTCCGGCGGCCAGCGCCAGCGTGTCGCCATCGCCCGGGCGCTCGCCCCCGAGCCGCAGGTGCTGCTGCTCGACGAGCCGTTCTCCAACCTCGACGCGGCGCTACGGGTCCGCCTCCGTGAGGAGGTCCGCCGGGTGGTGGGCGAGCTCGGGGTGACCGCGGTGTTCGTCACCCACGACCAGTCCGAGGCGTTCGGCCTCGGCGACCGCATCGCGATCATGCGCGACGGTCGGCTGTTGCAGGTCGGCACGCCGGCCGACGTCTACCGGGTGCCGGTCGACCCGTGGGTCGCCGGCTTCGTCGGGGAAGGCGGCCTCGTGCCGGCGACGAGCGACGGCACGACGGCGACGGGCACCTTCGGCCAGGTGTCCCTCGTCCCCGGCGCGCCGAGCGGGTCGGTGGTGGTGCTGGTCCGCCCCGAACAGGTGGGCGTCGTCGCGAGCGCCGGAGCCGACTTCCACGTGGTTCGCCAGGTCGAGTTCCGCGGCACGACCACGACGCTCGAGATCGACCTTCGCGGCGACGCGTCGCTCACGGCGTGCCTGCTCGGGCGCAGCACTCTCGGGGTCGGTGACCCCGTCGATGTCCGCGTCGACGGCCCGTGCGTCGCGTTCGTCGCGGACTGACTCGTCGCGGGGTCAGACGGGGCCAGGCACGGCTGCGGCCTCGACGGAGTCGACGAGGTAGCGGGCCGCGGCCTCGAGGCCTCGGATGCCCGGGCTCGGGGGCAGCGGCTCCAGCGCGGCGGCGGCGTTCGCCGCGTGGCGCCGGGCGGCATCGATCGACGCCACGATCCCCTCGCCGCCCCGGATCACGTCGCGGGCCCGGTCGCGTGCCACCGGATCGAGTGAGTCGGTGAGCAGGCTCCGAAGCTCGGCCGCGTCGGCGGGTGCGCCGTGCTCGAGGGTCAACAGCACCGGCAGCGTGTACACACCCTCCTCGAGGTCGTGTCCCGCCGGCTTGCCGAGCGCCTCGCTCGTCGACACCAGGTCCAACACGTCGTCGACGATCTGGAACGCCGTGCCGTAGTCGTGCCCGAACTTGGTGAGGGCCTCGACGTGGGGTCGGGGCAGCTCGGCGACGATGGCGCCGACTCGGCACGCGGTGCCGAGCAGCGCCGCGGTCTTGCCGTCGATCGAGCGGAAGTAGTCCTCCACCGTGCGATCGATGTCGTAGGTGTGCTGGAGCTCGAGGATCTGGCCTTCACAGAGCCGGCCGATCGTGGCCGCCAGCAGCCCCGCGACCTCGACGCCCAGCGACGCTGCCAGCTCGGAGGCCCGGGCCAGCAGGAAGTCACCGGCGAGGATCGCCCGGTGGTTGCCCCACAGGGCGTTCACGCTCTCGACGGTCCGGCGGGTCACCGCGTCGTCCATCACGTCGTCGTGATAGAGCGAACCGAGGTGGACGAGCTCGACGGCCACCCCGCCTCGAACGACCTCGGGAGTCGCCGGCTGGTCGGTGGCCAGGGCAGTGGCGGCAGACGCGATGCAGAAACCGGGACGGATCCGCTTGCCCCCCGCCGAGATCAGGTGGGTCGAGATCTCGGTGAGGTATTCGTTGTCGGACACAACGGCTTCGCGAAGCTCGGCCTCGACGCGGCCCAGGTCGGCTTCCATCGTGGGCATCACGGTGAGGGGGTTCGCACCAGCCACGCCGGAGAACCTACCTCCGGTGAGGCTCATCACCCACTCCGGCGCACAACGGTTCCCGAGGGCCACGGATACACTGACCGCCACGAGTCCCCAGGAGGCACTCCGTGTTTGAACGCTTCACAGATCGGGCCCGCCGAGTCGTCGTACTGGCTCAAGAAGAGGCGCGCCTGCTCAACCACAACTACATCGGCACCGAGCACATCCTGCTCGGCCTCATCCACGAGGGTGAGGGCGTCGCGGCGAAAGCGCTCGAGTCGCTCGGCATCTCGCTCGAGGCCGTGCGCCAGCAGGTCGAGGAGATCATCGGCCAGGGCGGTTCGTCGCCCTCGGGTCACATCCCCTTCACCCCGCGTGCCAAGAAGGTCCTCGAGCTCTCGCTGCGTGAGGCCCTCCAGCTCGGCCACAACTACATCGGCACCGAGCACATCCTGCTCGGCCTGATCCGGGAGGGTGAGGGCGTCGCCGCCCAGGTCCTGGTCAAGCTCGGCGCCGATCTGTCCCGCGTCCGCCAGCAGGTCATCCAGCTCCTCTCCGGCTACCCCGGTCCTACCGGCACGGGCCAGCAGTCGGGGACCGAGAAGACCACCACCGGCGGCGGCTCGGGCGACACCCCGTCGGGGTCGTTGGTGCTCGACCAGTTCGGTCGGAACTTCACCCAGCTCGCGCGCGAGAAGAAGCTCGACCCGGTCATCGGCCGCGAGCGCGAGACCGAGCGCATGATGCAGGTGCTGTCACGGCGCACCAAGAACAACCCCGTGCTCGTCGGTGAGCCCGGCGTCGGCAAGACCGCGATCGTCGAGGGCCTCGCTCAGTCGATCGCCGCGGGCGACGTGCCCGAGACGCTGCAGAACAAGCAGCTGTACACGCTCGACCTCGGCGCGCTGGTCGCCGGCTCCCGCTACCGCGGCGACTTCGAGGAGCGCCTCAAGAAGGTGCTGAAGGAGATCCGCACCCGCGGCGACATCATCCTGTTCATCGACGAG
>DATEEV010000220.1:0-3808 GCA_035281005.1 Microthrixaceae bacterium
GCCCCGCTCCGGCGACGACATCCTGATGATCTACACCGGCGGCACCACCGGGATGCCGAAGGGCGTGATGTGGCGACAGGACGACCTCATTCGCGCCACCTGCGCGACCGGGCTGCCCATGCTGGCCCAGGATCCCGACGCGGTCGGCGGTTACGACGCGGTGATGGAGGCGATCGCGCAACCTGGCCTGCCGGGATTGCCCGCATGTCCGCTGATGCACGGCACCGGCTGGTTCACCGCGAACATCTACCTGACCCAGGCCGGCTCGGTCGTCACGCTGGTCGACCGGACCCTCAACGTGATCGAGTTGCTCGACACGATCGAACGCGAAGGGGTCGGAGCCCTGACGATCGTGGGCGACGCCTTCGCGAAACCGATCCTCCGTGCCCTCGACGCGGAGCCCGGACGATGGGACCTGTCGTCGCTGGTGCTGATGAGCTCGTCGGGCGTGATGTGGAGCGAGCCCGTCAAGGAGAGCCTGCTCCGTCACCACCCGGGCATGTTCCTGGTCGACGCGTTCAGCTCGTCGGAGGCGATCGGGCTGGGCCAATCGATGTCCGCGGCCGGGGCGGAGGCGAAGACCGCCAAGTTCATGCTCGGCGAGAACGCGCGGGTGATCACCGAGGAAGGCCATGACGTCGAGCCCGGATCCGGCGAGAAGGGCCGGGTCGCAGTGCGCGGTCACACCCCCCTCGGCTACTACAAGGACGAGGCCAAGTCGGCGGCGACGTTCGTGATGGTCGACGGGGCGCGCTACTCGATCCCGGGCGACTGGGCGACCGTCGACGCCGACGGCACGATCAACCTGTTGGGCCGCGGGTCGGTCTGCATCAACACCGGCGGCGAGAAGGTGTTCCCCGAGGAGGTCGAGGAGGCGCTCAAGGAGCACCCGACGGTCTACGACGCCGTCGTCGTGGGCGTCCCGGACGACAAGTTCGGAGAGGCGATCACCGCGGTCGTCGAACCCCTGCCCGGTGCCACGCTCGTCGACGCCGACCTCATCGCCCACGTGCGCGAGCACCTGGCGGCGTACAAGTCCCCGAAGCGGATCCTGCCGGTCGACTCCATCGGGCGGGCTCCCAACGGCAAGGTCGACTACGCACGCTGGAAGGGCTACGCCCTCGAGCAGCTCGGCGTCGGCTGAGCCGGTGCTGACGCGCGCCTGACCCCCCACCCGACCGGGGTGGCTTGTGAGCCAGCCACCGGTGATCGCTAGTCTGCCGCCGTTCCGACCAGCGACAGAGGACCAGCGCGATGGCAGATCTCGGGTACGACGGCAAGGTGGCGATCATCACCGGCGCAGGCGGCGGCCTCGGCCGCTCCCACGCCCTCGAATTCGCCCGACGCGGCGCCCGCGTCGTGGTCAACGACCTGGGCGGGTCGGTCAGCGGCGAGGGCGGCGACAAGGGCCCGGCCCAGACCGTCGTCGACGAGATCGAGGCGCTCGGCGGCGACGCGGTCGCGGACACCAACTCGGTCGCCACCCCCGAAGGCGGCAAGGCCGTCGTGCAGAGCGCCCTCGACGCGTTCGGTCAGGTCGACATCCTGGTCAACAACGCCGGCATCCTGCGGGACAAGACCTTCCACAACATGACCCCCGAGCTGCTCGAGCCGGTCATTGCTGTCCACCTGCTCGGCGCCTTCTACGTCACCCAGCCCGCGTGGGTCCTCATGCGCGAGCAGGGTTACGGGCGCATCGTGAACACCAGCTCGAACTCGGGCATCCTCGGCAACTTCGGCCAGTCGAACTACGGCGCCGCCAAGATGGGCCTCGTCGGGTTCACCCGCGTGCTCGCCAACGAAGGCCGCAAGTACAACATCAAGGCCAACGCCATCGCCCCGGTCGCGAAGACCCGCATGACCGAGGAGTTGATGGGGGCCTTCGGCGACAAGATCATGCCGGAGGAGGTCACGCCGACCGTCTGCTATCTGGCTCACGAGGACTGCCCTGTGACCGGTGAGATCTACTCCGTCGCCGGTGGCGTCGTGGCCCGCTACTTCATCGGGCTCACGCAGGGCTGGTACCAGAACGGCCACTCGGTCGAGGACGTTCGTGACAACTGGGCCACGATCCGCGACGAGGCCGACTACCTGGTGCCCGACGGCCCGAACGACGAGCTCAAGAAGCTGCTCGAGACTCTGTCGGCTGGGTGACCTCCTCGGCCGGAGGCGCCTTCTTGTCCACCTGGAAGCGGTCCTTGAGCGCGAGCGCCTTCCTCTCCACCAGGAAGTAGGTCGGCACCGCGAACAGGAAGGGGAGCGCGCAGTCGAGCACGACCTGCAGCACCGGGTTCAGCGTCGTTCGGTAGTGGTCACCGATGCGCCCGGTCTCCTCCGTGCCGACGACCATCCGGAGGTAGTGCTGGACCGGGTAGTGCCAGATGTAGAGGCCGTATGACAGCAGGCCCCCGATCACCACGAGCGGCTTGATCGACATGATCCGATGCGGGAACCACTCGCCGGGCTTCAACCGGAACGCCGCGAGGGTGATCACCAGGAACGACCAGTTCGCGAGCGTGAAGCCCCACTGCATCCAGTAGATGCGGTCGAAGTGCAGCCGCCACCCGCTCTCCTGGATGAGGTCTCGCACGACGACGCTGGTGTCGGTGCCGTGCGGGACGAAGTTGGTGTCACCCGGGTAGAAGGGGACGTTCCACCCGAGCAGGTTCCGGGTGAGCGACGTCGACCCCCAGACTGCGACGAACACGCCGACGACACCGACCCAACCCCCGATGCGGAGGAGCCGTTTGGTCCGCTCCGAGAGCGGGTCCGCGAGGTGGGCATTGGCGATGCCGCCCAGCACCCCGATCATCAGCGAGTCCGGTCGCTGCAGCCAGATGGCGAAGGACAGCTCGGGGAACGGGCCGGTGATGCCGAAGCCGCGGCTGAGCTGGATGGCGGCGATGCCGGCGAGCAGCGCCCACGTGATGCCTTTGATGCCGCCGCGCACCAGCACCACCATCATCACCACGCCGATCACGAGGTAGAACTGCTCCTCGACCGACAACGTCCAGAGGTGGCCGTACCAGGCACCGCCGAGCAACGGGTACACGATGTTGTGCACATAGAAGGCCGAGGCGACGGTTTCCTTTGCGAGCTCGGACAGGAAGTACGGCGCCTCGAGCAGGCCGATCGCCTTCGCGATGAGCGCGGCGATCCCGCCGAGCACGAGGAAGACGTAGAGCAGCGGCATCAGCCGCAGGGACCGACGGGCGTAGAACTTGCGCAGGCTGATCTGGCCGTGGCTGCGGTGCTCCTGGAGCAGCAGCGTCGTGATCAGGAAGCCGGAGATCACGAAGAAGATGTCGACGATCGCGGCGAAGGACAACGTGTCGACGGGGAAGGAGTGCCCGATCATCACCCCGAAGATCCCGATCCCCCGGATGCCGTCGAACGCGGTCACGTGTCGGAGCTTCGGCGCCCTCGAAACCCACTGTCGATCGACGAGTTTCACGCGCGCCCACCCATTGAATCGCCCCCAAGCATCCGGGGCAGGATACGCAATCGACCGGCGAGAGCGGAAACCGCGGCACCCGATTCCCGGCGCTACGTTGGCAGGGTGTCAACAACGGCTCCCGAACTCGACGACTTCGCCGACGCGGCAAGGGCCTGGCTGTCGGCTCACGCCGCCGAAGCTCCGCCCGACTACGGGCCGATCCTCCCCCCCGAGCTACGCGACGAGGCCTGCGCCTGGCAGGCGACGCTGTTCGATGCAGGCTTCGCCGGCATCCACTGGCCCACCGAGGTCGGCGGTCGGGGGCTGAGCCCGGACCACAACGCCGCGTGGATCACCGAGTGCGCCCTCGCC
>DATEEV010000221.1:0-14381 GCA_035281005.1 Microthrixaceae bacterium
GCGTCGGGATCCTGGGCCAGCATGGGCAGCCCGGTCGCGCAGGTGGCGCGAATGAGGTCGTCCTGTCGCCACATCACGCCCTTCGGCATCCCGGTGGTGCCGCCGGTGTAGATCATCAGGATGTCGTCGCCGGAGCGGGGCTGGGGACCCACGACGCGAGCCTCCGCGGCGCCGACCGCCGACTCGAAGGGCGTGGCCCACTCGGGACAGGGCCCCGCACCGTCGTCGACCCACAACCACGTGCGGACCTTCGGCAGCTTCTCGCGGATCGAGTCGACCAGGTCCACGAAGGTGGCATGGAAGACGACGGCGGCCGCGTCGGCGTTGTCCCACAGGTAGACGAGCTCGTCGGACACGTAGCGGTAGTTGGTGTTGACCGGAACGAGGCCCGCCTTGAAACAGGCGAAGGTCGTCTCCAGGAACTCCGGGCAGTTGTAGAGGTAGAGCGCGACCTTGTCGTCGTGGGCGGCCCCGGCCTCGAGCAACGTGGCCGCGACGCCGTCGGCGCGCCGGTCGAACTCTCGCCAGCTCAGCCGTCGCTCGCCCTGGATCTGTGCGGGAGCATCGGGGAACTTGTCGGCGATGCGTTCCCAGATCTCAGCGAAGTTCCAACCGCTCACGTCGTTCCCCCTGCATTGTCGACCGTCGCGACAGTGACGGAAGGCCGGGATCCTACCGGTGGGGTTGACGGGCCGGATCCGAGAGCCGGATCGGAGCTGGGAGAGGAGCGCCGGTTAGCGTGCCCCGATGGATTTCGAGCTTCCAGGCGAGGACGACCCCCGTCGGGTCGCGGTGCGGGGTTGGCTCGACGCGAACCCGAGCCCGACCGGGCGCCAGCTGGCCGAGGCCGGGCTGGTCGCCCCCCACTGGCCCGAGCCGTGGGGGCTCGACGCCGATCCGATGCACCAACTCCTGATCGACGAGGAGTTGCGCCGCGCGAAGGTGTCGAGGCCGCAGAACCAGATCGGCATCGGATGGGCCGGCCCGACGATCCTCCACGCCGGATCCGCGGCGCAGAAGGAGCGCTACCTCATGCCGCTGCTCGCGGCGGAGGAGATCTGGTGCCAGCTGTTCAGCGAGCCCGGTGCCGGGTCCGACCTGGCGAACCTCGGGACGAGGGCGGTGCGCGACGGCGACGAATGGGTCGTCAACGGGCAGAAGATCTGGACCTCGCTCGCCCAGGTGAGCCAGTTCGGGATCCTGATCGCGCGCACCGACCCCGGGCTGTCGAAGCACCAGGGCGTCACCTATTTCATCTGCCCCATGGACACCCCCGGCATCGAGATCCGTCCGATCATCGAGATGACGGGTCAGGCGCTGTTCAACGAGGTGTTCTTCACCGACGTGCGCATCCCCCACGAGCTCGTGGTGGGGGAGGTGAACCGCGGCTGGGGGCTCGCGAAGGTGACGCTGGGCAACGAGCGGGTCTCACTGTCAGGCGGAGGCGCCCTCTGGGGGCTCGGCCCTTCCGCGTCCGACCTCCTCGAGGCGGTGCGCTCCCATGGTGGCATCGAGGATCCGCACCTGCGCCAGCGGCTCGCGCAGCTCCACATCCACGCCGAGATCCTCCGGCTCATCCGACTCCGAACCGTGACCGCCGCCATCCGCGGTGAACCACCGGGACCCGAGGCATCGGTGCGCAAGGTTCTCGCCGACGAACACGGCCAGGACATCATGGAGCTCGGCAAGGACCTGGCCGGGACGTTCGCGATGCTCACCGACGTCGGTCCGCTGGGCCAGCCCGCGGCCCTGTGGCACTACGGCTACCTCTTCGCCCGGGCGCTCACCATCGGCGGCGGCACCGGAGAGGTGCAGCGCAACATCGTGGCCGAGCGCGTCCTCGGCCTGCCCCACGACCTCGACGTCGACGAGGGGCGGTCCTGGGCCGAAGGGCGCCGCGCCGCCGCCGGCTGAGTCCCGAGGGCGAGCGTGCGCATTCTGGTCACCGGCGCCGCCGGTCTGGTCGGCGGCGGATTGGCGACCGTGCTGACCCGCGCCGGCCACACCGTCGTCGGTACCGTGCGCGAGCACGAGGCTGCGGAAGGGATCGACTCGCGCCGCGTCGACCTCGCCGAGCCGGGGGCGCTGGCTGCGGTGATCGCGTCGGACGACCTCGACGTGGTCGTGCACGCGGCGTACTCGACCCGCGACCTCGAGCGCGACGTGGTGTCGGCGACCCACGAGGTGGCGGCGACCTGCGCGGGGCGGGGCATCGCGATGGTGCACCTGTCGACCGACGCCGTCTTCGACGGCGAGGCGGCGCCGTATGCAGAGGGTGACCAGCCTGCTCCGATCCACCCCTACGGCGACGCGAAGCGACGGGCCGAGATCGAGGTCGAGCTCTTGGTGCCGGATGCGACCGTCGTTCGCCTCGGCCTGGTCGCACACCTGGAGGCGACCACGGATCTGCCCCGGCTCGACGCCGCCACACGCTGGCTCGCGACTGCGTGCGCCGCCCGGCAGCCGGTGATCCTCTTCACCGACGAGGTCCGGGCCGTGATCCGCCTCGACGACCTGGTCGCCACGCTGGCCCGATTGGTCGAGGTGGAGCGCGCCGAACGTGGGGGATGCTGGCACCTCGCCGGGCCGGAGCCGATGAGCCGGGCGCAGCTCGGTCGCCTCGTCATCGAGCGGCTCGGGCTCGACGACTCGGCGGTGCGCTTCGACACCGCCGCCACCCATGGCGAGCCCCGACCGCGCGACGTGTCGATGACCTGTCGACGCGCGGTGGAGCGGCTTTCGTTCGCTCCGCGGCCGGTGGATACAGTGACGGCCCATGGCTCGGCGTGACGGACAGCGACTCAAGCGCAAGGATCGGGTTGTCGCCGCGGTCGACCTGTCCGGGGTGCCGGCCGGTACGACCGGGCGAGTGACGATGGTCAACGGTTTCCGCTGGCTCCGGTACTGGGTGTACTTCGACAACGGTGTCGATGTGGGCCAGCTCGATCGGTCGCAACTCACACTGGTGGACAAGAAGGGCACGCCGGTCCCGATCGGGTGAGCCCGATCGACGCTCGGCCCCTCATCAGGGGCCAACGAAACTCAGGGGCCTGGATCAAGGGGGATGACATGAAGATCTCGATGCAGATGCCGTACGCCGGCGGTTTCGAGCGATCGGTCGAGCAGACCGTCGAGCTCGAACACGCCGGCCTCGACATCGTCTACGTGGCCGAGGCCTACAGCTTCGACGCCGTCTCCGCGATGGGCTACCTCGCGGCGCGCACGTCCACGGTGCAGATCGCCTCGGGCATCCTGCCGATCTACACGCGCACCCCCACGTTGACGGCGATGACCGCGGCGGGCATCGACGCCATCTCGGGCGGCCGGTGCATCCTCGGCCTCGGAGCCTCGGGCCCGCAGGTGATCGAGGGCTTCCACGGCGTGGCCTACGACGCGCCGCTCGGGCGTACCCGCGAGATCATCGAGATCTGCCGGAAGGTCTGGGCCCGCGAGGACAAGCTCACCCACGACGGCCGCTACTACACGCTGCCGTTGCCGCCCGAGCAGGGCAGTGGGTTGGGCAAGCCGTTGAAGCTCATCAACCATCCGGTGCGGTCGCGGATCCCGATCCACATCGCGTCGCTCGGCCCGAAGAACATCGAGCTGACCGCCGAGTTGGCCGAGGGCTGGCTGCCGCTCTTCTTCATGCCCCAGCGAGCGGCTGACGTGTTCGGCGAGGCGCTCGCTGCCGGCACGGCGAAACGCGACCCGTCCCTGGGTGACATGGACATCGTGGCCGGTGGCCTCGTCGCGATCGGCGACGACGTGAAGGCGGTGCTCGACCTGTCGCGTCCGATGGTCGCGCTCTACGTGGGGGGCATGGGTGCGAAGGGGAAGAACTTCTACAACGCGCTCGTCCGCCGCTACGGCTTCGAGGCCGAGGCCGAGCTCATCCAGGATCTGTACCTCGCCGGCAAGAAGCAGGAGGCCGAGGCCGCGGTCCCCATGGAACTGCTCGAGGCCATCAACCTCGTGGGGCCCGAGGGCTACGTGAAGGAGCGCATCGCGGAGTTCCAGGCCGCCGGCGTCACCGTGTTGAACATCGCACCGGTGGCGATGCCCGACGATCAGCCGAAGATCGTCGAGCAGCTCAAGACCTGGACAGCCTGAGCGAGGTCACACGCGCAGCGACGCGACGCGATCGAGGGTCTCCTCGGCCTCGGCCACGAATCGCCGCACCAGCTCGCCCGCCGGGACGAGCTCGTCGATCGCTCCGATGCCCTGGCCGGCCGGCATGAACTCGCGGTCGAGGTCGACGCCGCTGGTGTGCTCGTCGCCCCCGAGGTGGTTGACGCCGTCCTGGTACGACTGGATCACCTGACCGGGGAAGGGGAGCGGCTGCGCCCCGCTCTGCTCGAACTCGGTCGCGTACGACGTTCGCAGCACCCTGCAGGTCTTGCCGGTGTAGGCGCGGGTGACGATCGTGTCGTCCTCGTGCGACTCGAGGATGCGCTCCTTGTAGCCGGCCACGGCACGCGCCTCGGGGGTCGCGATGAACCTCGTCCCCACCCAGATGCCGTCCGCTCCGAGGCTGAGGGCTGCGGCCAACCCGCGACCGTCGACGATGCCACCTGCGGCGACGACCGGGACCCGGTCCCCGACGGCGTCGACGATCTGGGGCACGAGCGGGAAGGTGGCGATCTGGCCCGTGTGGCCGCCGGCCTCGGTGCCCTGGGCGACCACGATGTCGCAGCCGGCCTCGACCGCGGCGATGGCGTGGCGGACCTTCCCGCACATGTTCACCACGATGACGCCGTTTCGGTGGCACTCCTCGACCACGTCACGAGGGACGCCGAGCCCGGCCACGAAGACCGACGCACCGTGGGCGATGATGTCGCGGACCTTCGCGACCATGTCCTGGGGAGCGGCCGTGAGCAGGTCGACCCCGAACGGCTTGTCGGTCAACTCTCGCACCGCCACCATCTCGGCGAGCATCTCCTCGTGGGACATGGTCGAGGCGCCGAGGCAGCCCAACCCGCCCGCGTCGGAGACCGCAGCTGCGACCTGGTGGTACGACACCCCACCCATACCGGCGAGCATCACCGGGTGTTCGATCTGGAGCGCGTCGGTCAGGCGGGTTCGCATGGCCGCGCATCGTATGTGGCGGAGCCACCGAACGGCACAACCCGATCTCGGTGCGGGGGGCGGTGTTGCGTGCGGCGGTGCCGGCGTACCAACCTCGTCGGATGGGGTTGTTGAACGGGATCAGGGAAGGGATCGCGGGCCGTCTGAAGCAGTACAAGCCGGAGTTCGGCTCGGCGTTCCTGATGTACTTCGACGTCCAGGCCCATGTGGGCCGCGAGTTCGAGACGAACGAGCGCTACGTGCTGCGCCGCGTCGTCGAGCTCGACGATCCCGAGATCGATCGTCTGCCCAAGTGGCAACGGCCACTGGCCCGCGAGCACCTCGCGGACGAGTCGTGGATCTACGTCGTGGCGACCGACACCGAGTCGGGCGACATGAAGGTCGGCCACGTCTGGATGACCGTGACGTCGGTCAGCGGCTTCGGCAACGGAGTGATGAACGTGAAGCTGGCGCCCATGGAGGTCTACGTGTTCGACCTCTACATCCACCCCGACCACCGTCGTGCCGCGTTGGGCAACGGTCTGGCCTGCTGGTTGGTGAACAACATGGGCCGGGTCGGCTACGAGTGGGGCTACACCCACGTCCTCTACGACAACGCGGCGTCGGTGATGTGGCATCACATGTTCGGGTTCAACTGGATGCAGCTGTTCAACTACGTCCACCTCGGTGATCGGTTCTGGTTCAAGGTGCCGTTCTCCGACAGCCCGCGTTACGGGCCGCTCTCGCGGCGTGGCCGCCACTCCGACCCCGACCCGCAGGACCCCTTCGGCGGCGCGATCCTCCCTCAGGAGATGATCAGGGCCGAGCAGGCCTGACCACCTCCGCCCGAGCGGGCTCAGCGGTAGGCGCCGGGCCGGGTGAACATCGAGCGGCTCCAGCGTCGCGGTGTGGTGATCACGCCGCGGGGGTAGTCCTCGAACAGCCAGCGCGCGAAGTTGCGGCGGGTCCAGTCCGACCGTGACGCGATCCAGATCGCGAAACGGGCGCCCTTGCGATGCCGCACGGCGCGGATCAACAGCATCGACATCCGATGATCGGGTGCCAGCTCCCGGTCGAGGCGCTCCCGGTACGTGCGCTGCATCCGGGTGGGGGACCGAAACGAGCGATCGATGGCCTCGGCGGCGAATCTGCCGGTCTGCAGCGCCTGCCCGATGCCCTCACCGGTCAGCGGGTCGCACGCCGCGACGGCATCGCCGACGAACACGACCCGGCCCGTTCCCGCCGGCATGCTGTCGACGCGGGCGGGGATGGGCCAGGCCCGGTGGGGCTCGAGGGCGACCGCGTTCGGGCCGAGCAGCTCGCTGATGTGGGGGCGCGCGAGCAGGTCGGGCCACAGCTGCTTCATGTCCTGAACCCGATGCGCGGCCCCCCGCTGGATGCCGAAGCCGACGTTGGCGCGGCCGTCGGGGAGCGGGAACGACCAGAAGTAGCCCGGCAGGAAGTCCGGCTCGAAGAACACGAACAGATCGGTCGCTGCTCGACCGGTGACGCCCCCGAAGTACTGGCGGAAGGCGTGCCACTCGCCTCGGTAGTCGGGCAGCCCGAGGCCGACCTGCTTGCGGAGGGGCGACCACATGCCGTCGGCGCCGATGGCGAAGCTCGCCTTCACGACCTCGCCGGTCGTCGCCACGGTGACGGCCTCGGAGCCGAGGGTGGCGGAGACCAGGGCGTGCTCCTCGAGCACCCTCGCCCCCGCCTTGCGGGCGAGGTCGACGAGCGCGGCGTCGAGCTCGGTCCGGGTGGCCACGGCGGCGAAGGCCCCGTTGTCGGGGAGGGGAAACAGGCTCGTGCGACCCGACGGCGAGCGGACCCACACGTCGGAGACAGGAATCCACGAGTCGATGCGGTTGGGCTCGACGCCGAGATCCTCGAGCTCACGCAGCGCCGCGGTGGTCAGCCCGTCGCCGCACACCTTGTCGCGGGGGAAGCTCGCCCGGTCGACCACGACGACGTCACGACCGGCGCGCGCGAGATGGATCGCGGCGGAGGCGCCGGCGGGGCCGGCGCCGACGATGACGACGTCCGCGTCCATCGCCCCAAGCTAGGCGCCTCGGGCGAGGGCCAGGATCTCGTCGAACCCGACACGAAGGCACTTGATCATCAGTGCGGTGTCGGGGATCGCCGCCGGATCGAGGTTCACTCCGATGTTCAGGTCGTTCTGATAGCTGAGCAGGGTGACGTTCATCCCGGCGCCGGCCAACGGGCCGAACGGGAACTGGGCGAGCATCTCGGCTCCGCCGAGGTACACCGGGAAGGGGGGGCCGGGCACGTTGGAGGTGCTGAAGTCGATCGACTTCACCATCGAGCCGAACAACGCGGTCGTCGCGGTCGTGGGGAGCCGGTTCAACACGTTGGCGAGGGGAGCGACCAGGTCGTTGGCCCGTTCGGCGCGGGCTTCGGCGACGAGGCGGTGGACGTCGCGCATCGTGTCGTTCGGGTCGTCCTGGTCGATCGGAAGTTCGATCCGGGCCGGGACGAAGGCGTTGCCGGCGACGTTGGCGGTCGCGGCGTTGCGGATGTTGATCGGGATGCCCATCCGGAGGATGTCGCACTCGACGCCGTGGCGAAGGTGATAGTGGTGCATGCCGCGGGCGACGCCGCCGACGAACGCGTCGTTGAGCGTTCCGCCGACACGCTTGGCCGCTTTCTTGCACCGGTCGAGGGGCATCGTCAGGGTCTCGAACCGGTAGGAGAGGGACCGTCCCGTCATCAACGGGCTCATGGGGTTCGCCACTGGGCGGAGCGCCCTCGCGACCGATGACGCGAGCTCGCCGGCCGACTGCACTGACCGGCTGGGTTGCTCCATCGCATGGAGGGCCCCGCTGAATGCACTCGGAGCGGATCGCTTGAGGATCCCCAGCTGTCGACGGCTCTCGTGCAGCGCCGCGTCGACGAAGCGCTCCGACTGGGTCAGCACGTGGACCTCGGGGGGCGGTGGCATCGGCCGCTCCGGCGCGTCGGGCTCGAGGTCGAGCAGCTCGAGCTGGAGCCGAACCCCTCCCACCCCGTCGGTGATCGCGTGGTGGAACTTCATCACGATGGCGGAGCGGCCTTCGGCGAGCCCTTCCAGCACGACCGCTCGCCACAGGGGCCGGGCGCGGTCGAAGCCGCTCATGGCGATCGCCTCGGACACCGACAACACGTCGTGGATGGTCCCGTCGCCGGGCGC
This sequence comes from Microthrixaceae bacterium, assembly GCA_035281005.1. Classification (GTDB taxonomy): domain Bacteria; phylum Actinomycetota; class Acidimicrobiia; order Acidimicrobiales; family Microtrichaceae; genus DATEEV01. The sequence goes on from DATEEV010000221.1 coordinate 8,255, forward strand.
GTTCACCCACCACAGATGGAAAGCCAGATCGAAGTTGGGGTCGACCTCCCATCTGGGCGGGGCGAGTGACAGCGGATTGCTGCGGACCCGTTGCCGCAACCGTGGCACCACCCTCGACAGGCGCTCGAAACGGCGGATGAGCTGACCTCGGTCGATCGGACGGTCGAACTCGAACACGCCGGTGATCGTCGATCGGAGTGCCGGGTCCTTCTCGATCGACCACATGAGCGCGTCCTGGTCGCTCATCCGATGATCGAATTCGATGTCGTCGTCGGCCATCACGCGTCTCCCTGTGGTTCCGACACTACGGCCCGCGATCACTCCAGGCCGCGTTCGCTCGAGACGCGATGTCGCTCAGTGCGAAGGCGGAGAGCAGTCGTAGTTGGCCTTGTAGACCTGGGTGTCGGACCGGCCATCGACATATCGACGCGTCCGCGTCGTGTCGACCCGGCCACACCCCGACGACTTGCTCTGCGCGGTCTGCTCGCCGGACGCGAACTTCGTCGAGAACAACTGCACCGTGATCGAGTTGCCGGTGTAGGTGGGCCAGATCACCACGCCATGCGGCGTGGTGTTGCGGATCCGGAGGTCGACGCCCGGATAGGCCAGGGTGGCCTCTCGGCCGAACGGGTAGCGGCTGATGTAGACCGAGTGGGCCTTGTACTCGGGGATGTCGAGCCCACCGAAGAAGGCGGCGTTGAACAGCGTGGTGGCGTACTGGCTGATGCCGCCGCCGACGTCCTCGGTGAACTCACCGTCCTCGATCACCGGCGCCACGACGAAGCCCTTCGCTGCCGTCCGTTCGCCCACGAAGTCGTTGACCGAGAACGACTCACCGGGAGCGATGAGTTGACCTCGCGTCAGGTCCGAGATGCGGTGGATGTTCTTCACGCGGGGCTGGCCCGCGGGGTGGTTGGTCGTGAACTGTCCGATCAGCTCCTTGACACCCAGCTTCGACGCCCACTCCACGCCCTCGGCCGCACTCATGGTCCGCGCGTCGAGGGCGACCTCTCCCTTGCCCGACAGCACGGCGTCGACGATCCGCTGGGGCGAGTCGGGGGCGCAGCAGACCACGGCGTCCTTGCCGGCCACCGGCACCGGACGACCCTGATCGAGCGTGAAGGTGACACCGGTGGGGTTGCCTGGGACGGGGACGGCCGCGGCCAGCACCTTGGCGGCGACCGCGGCATCGAGCTGGAGGCGAGGGCCCTCGGGGGTCTGGGTCGCAGTGATGCCCGGCCGCAGCTGGGCGGTGTCGATCTCCTTCTTCGAGTCGCCGTAGGTGACCTTCAACGGCTTCGAGGTGAGCGTCTCGGCCTGCTCCGCCAAGGTGTGCGCCTCGTCGTCACTCATGCGGGGAGGATCGGAGCGGCGGGGGGTGGTGATCGTGATCGATCGGGTGAGGTCGCCGCTCGAGGTGGGGATCGCGTCGAGCACGTCGTCGACGGCGATGCCCTTGCCCTCCGAGCCCGGGGTGACCTCGACGCCTTCCACGGTGGCGGTGACCTTCGGCTCGACGGGAGAGGTGCGACGTTCGCCTTCGAGTCGCTCGAGGGTGGCGATCGCCGTCGCGCGGTCGACGGCCAGCCGCGCCGGGACCGGGCGAGCCGTCACCAACGAACGAGCCCAGCGCAGCGGCCCGAGCGGGCCGGGGTCGTTGGTGCCCGCAGCCATCACGTCCGCGATCGTGGACTCCTCATCGACGGTGACTCCGAGGTCACCCGCCGTGGTCTCGATCTCGAACTCGCCGGTGTCGATGGTCACCCGAGCCTTTGGGAGCTCGTCCGCGAGCTGATCGACGACCTCGGTCAGCTCCTCCCGTGTGTCGCCGCCCACGTCGGATCCGGCGAGCTCGATGCCGCGTGACACTGCGTCGTCGCCGCGGGTGTCGATGGCCCACGCGGCAGAGGTCACGCCGAAGAGCACCAAGGGCACTGCGAGCGCGCCGATGAGAAGGGTCTTCCACGTGGGCACGACCACTAGTCTCGCAAATCAGAGTCCCCAAGGGTCGGCACCCCCGGGGGCTGACCGAGGAGGAGGGCCATCGTGGGGATCTGTGAAGGTCGGGTTTGCATCGTCACCGGCGCCGGACGTGGGATCGGGCGCGAGCACGCGCTGATGCTCGCCGCGCAAGGAGCGCGGGTTGTGGTCAACGATCTCGGCGGGAGCCGAGACGGCACCGGGGCGGATGCGGGACCGGCCCAGCAGGTGGTCGACGAGATCGTGGCGGCCGGCGGGACCGCCGTGGCCAACACCGACGACGTGTCGAGCTTCGACGGCGCCGAACGCATGATCCGCCAGGCCGTCGACGAGCTGGGCGGCCTCGACGTCCTGGTCAACAACGCCGGCATCCTGCGAGATCGGATGCTGGTGAACATGACCGAGGCGGAGTGGGACTCGGTCATCACGGTCCACCTGAAGGGCACCTTCGCACCGGCTCACTTCGCGGCCGGCTACTGGCGCGACCGGTCCAAGGCTGGAGAGCCCGTGAACGCCCGGATCATCAACACGACATCGGTGTCGGGGATCTACGGCAACGCCGGCCAGACCAACTACGGGGCGGCCAAGGCCGGCATCGCGTCGTTCAGCTTCATCTCGAGCCTCGAGCTGGCTCGCTACGGCGTGACGGTCAATGCGGTCGCTCCGGTCGCGCTCACGCGACTGACCGCCGACCTCGGTGGCGCCCAACCCGATGCCGAGGTCCTTGCCGACGGGCCGGCCGACGTCGACGACTGGAGCCCGAGCTCACCGCGCTGGATCGCCCCGCTCGTGTGCTGGCTCGCGTCCGAGGCCTCCGCCCACGTCACCGGCCGCGTGTTCGAGGCGTCGGCCACGATGGTCGCCGTCGCCGAGGGCTGGCACCGAGGACCGAGTGCGGCACCGGTCCAGGATCCGGCCGCGGTCGGTGAGATCGTCGATCACCTGTTGGAGTCGGCCCGGGCGCCCGCCGACATGAACGGCGCCGACCGCGCCTGAGCCCCGGTGGAACCATCCGCAGCCGGGTACCTGCCCTTCGACGGCCGCCCGTTCCGGCTTCGCATGGGCCTGCGCCCCCTCGACCTCGATCGCTGGATCGAGGTCGACGACCGCCGGGACGTGGAGCTGGTCGAGAAGGAGTCGCTGCTCGCCACCCGGCATGGCGACGTCGTCGCTTTCGTCGAGCATCCGGACGTCGACGCGGCGGCGGTCGAGCTCGACGAGCTCGTATGCGAGTGGTTGGGCGAGCACGGCGTCGACTTCGCTGAGGTCGACCCGGGACTACATCCGATCGATCGCTGTGGTCGGCGGGCGCAGGAGGATTGGTGCCTCCTGGTCGACCTGGACGCCACGGGCCCGATCCTCGCGGCGGCGAGTGTGTGCTTTCCGACGCGGTGGACGCTCCGCGACAAGATCGGGCAGTCCACCGCAGCCATCCATGCGCCCGTGTCGCGTTACGACGATCAGCTCTCGGTCCCGGTGGACCGCTTCCTCGACCGGCTGGCGCCAGACGGCCCGGTGTGGCGCCTGAACTGGAACGTGCTGGACGACGGGGCCCTCCACCAGCCCGTGCGTCCGAGTCGGTCGGTGGAGCGGGCCGGCCCGAGGCCCGCCGGCGACTTCGACGTGGGTCACGACATCTGGCTGCGGGTCGAACGCCAGACGTTGCGGCGACTGCCGGGGACGGGTGCGATCGCGTTCTCGATCCGGGTGCACCAACAGTCCCTCGCGTCGCTCGCCGGCCAGCGGGGGGTGCTGGAGCGGTTGGCGGCCGCGATCGATGCGCTTCCGGAACCGACGTTCCGCTACAAGGGCCTGCCCGCGTTCGCGGTCGAGCTCCGTCGCTGGATCGAGGCGGCGATCGAGCAATCCACTCAGCCACTGACTCCGCAATGCGAATGAAGGTCTGGTCCTGAGAGGATCGAGACGCGTCCGCGGACGCGTCGTCGCCGCGGTGCGTGGTCGTGATCCGCGCCGATCTGCGCCGATCCGCTCCTTACGTGACCGTCGGGGTGCAGGCCAGGGCCCTGCCCGTTGACAATCGGATCACGAGTCCGACAAGGCCGTCGGCACGGGCGGAGTCATGCGTTGTGCGAGCTGGTGCGACTCTCGACTTTCTCATGCTCAGTTGGGTCTTGTGAAAAGTCGCAAGTCGCAAGAGAACACGCCGGGCCACCGATCCTTGCCTTCAGCGACGTGGCCACGACGCGTCCGCGGACGCGCCGTTGTCACAAGGGTGGGCACGATCGCGCGTCAGAACAGCCGGAGCACGCCCGAGTCGACGCCGCGCAACTCGTCGTAGTCGACCTCGACCCAGGCGATGTCGCGGCTCTCGGCCAGGACCCGGGCTTGGGGTCGCACGACCTGGGCGACGAACACGCCTCGCACCGGGCGCAGCGTCGGGTCCCGATCGAGGCGCTCCAGGTAGCGGGTGAGCTGCTCGACCCCATCGATCTCGCCGCGACGCTTGATCTCGATCGCGACCGCATTTCCGTCCGCGTCACGGCAGAGCAGATCAACGGGACCGATGTCGGTCGGGAACTCGCGGCGCACGAGGCGGAGGTCCGCCGCGATCGCGGTGGGATCCGCGGCCAGAAGCTCCTGGATGTGCGCCTCGACGCCGTCCTTCTGCAGGCCCGGGTCGTCGCCGAGCTCGTGCGCGGTGTCAGAGATGACTTCCTCGAGGTGGATCGTGAGCGTCTCACCCTTGGGGTTCGTGACCACCCAGGAGCCATCGCGCTCCACCAGACGGTTCGGCGCATTCATCCAGTTGAGCGGCTTGTAGGCCCCGCCGTCGGCGTGGATGGCCACGCAGCCGTCGGCCTTCACCATGAGCAGACGCACCGCCGAGGGCAGATGAGCGGTCAGCCGGCCCTGATAGTCGACGGAACACCTGGCGATCACGACCCGCACAACCGGCCGAGCTACTTCTTCGCGCGCTTGGTGATCCTGGCCCGCTGGGTCTGATCGAGCACGACCTTGCGCAGCCGGACCGAGTCGGGCGTGACCTCCACGCACTCGTCGCTGGCGATGAACTCGAGCGCCTGCTCGAGCGACAGCCGCTTGGCCGGCGTGAGCGTCACGGTCGAGTCCGACGCGGCGGCACGCATGTTGGTCTGCTTCTTCTCGCGGGTGATGTTGACGTCCATGTCCTCGCCGCGGGAGTTCTCCCCGACGACCATTCCCTCGTAGACCTCGATGCCGGGCTCGATGAACAAGGTGGCGCGGTCCTGGATCCCGACGCTGGCGTAGGCGGTGGACTGACCCCGACGATCGGCGACCAGCGAGCCCGTCGAACGCGAGCGGAGCTCACCGAACCACGGCTCCCACCCGTCGAACACGTGGTGGGCGATGCCCGTGCCCCGGGTCTCGGTGAGGAACTCGGTGCGGAACCCGATCAGGCCACGCGCGGGGACCCGGTACTCGAGGCGGGTCCAACCGGTGCCATGGCTCGTGAGGTGCTCCATCCGACCCTTGCGGGGTGCCAGCAGCGACGTCACCGCGCCGACGTGCTCCTCGGGCACGTCGATGCTCAGGTGCTCGACCGGCTCGACGAGGGTGCCGTCGACCTCACGGGTGAGGACCTGTGGCTTGCCCACGGTCAGCTCGAAGCCCTCCCGGCGCATGATCTCCACCAGCACGGCCAGCTGGAGCTCGCCCCGGGCCTGAACCTCCCAGGTGTCGGGGCGTTCGGTGGGCAGCACGCGAAGCGAGACGTTGCCGACGAGCTCCGCCTCCAGGCGGCCCTTCACCACTCGGGCCGTGAGCTTGGAGCCCTCCTTGCCCGCCAGCGGCGAGGTGTTGACCCCGATCGTCATCGAGAGCGCGGGATCGTCGACGTGGATGACGGGGAGCGGGCGCGGGTCGTCGGGGTCGGCGATGGTCTCGCCGATGGTGACCTCGTCGATGCCGGCGAGCGCCACCAGTTCGCCGGGCCCGGCCTCCTCGACCTCCACCCGCTCGTGGTTCTCGGTCATGTAGAGCGACGCCACCCGAGCTGACTCGATCGAGCCGTCCGCCCGGCACCACGCCACGGCACGCCCCTTGCGGAGGGTCCCGTGCTGCACGCGACAGATGGCCAGCCGCCCGACGTACGACGAGGCGTCGAGGTTCGTCACGAGCGCCTGCAGGGGGTGGTCGGGGAGGGTCG
>DATEEV010000222.1:0-6209 GCA_035281005.1 Microthrixaceae bacterium
GGGCCGTATTCATCTGACCGACTTCAAGGTGCGGGTGCTCGACTCCGCCGACGGAACGAGCGCGGTGACCCGCGTCCTCATCGACACGACGGACGGCGACATGTCGTGGACGACGATCGGCGTGTCGGGCAACGTGATCGACGCATCCTGGGAGGCCCTCGAGCAGTCGCTCGTGTTCGGTCTGCTGCGAGCCGACGCCTAGGCTCCACCGACGCATGGGAGCACCGGAGTACGTCCCGACCAAGGCCGCCGAGGCGGTCCGCACCTACACCTCACCGCCGCGGCGTCCCGAGTCATGGATGGCGGACCGGCCCGGCGAGCTCGGGGGCCGCCAACCGGCGGGTGAACGCCTCGGCAGCCAGGGCCCCGACCAGGGCTACGCCCTGACGTTGGCGGAGGGCTTCGAGGGCACGCTGAAACTCCACCGCGGCGAGCACGAGCAGGACGCGCTCGCGGGTGCCGTGGCCGTGGCCCTCAAGCGCGCCTCGCTGTTCGGTCGGGCCCCGGTCGTGCACGACCTCACCGCGGCGCTCACGATCTGGGGCTTCCTCGACCCGAACGCACCCAAGGAGCTCGTCGAGCTGCGGCACCGCCTCTTCGAGGAGGTGCACCACCCGCACCACTACTCGAAGCTGCGCGAGGTGGCCGATCGAGTGCCGGCCGAGGTGTTGCGTCAGCCGCACCAGACGATCATCGACCAGGCCCGCGACAACTGGAAGTCGATGCTCGCCCTCACCACCTGATCAGGCGCGGATGTCGACCGGAGTGCCGAGCGGCAGTTCGTTGCGGAGACGGGTGATCATGTCATTGGGCAAGCGGATGCAGCCGTTGGAGCGACTCGTGCCGACGAGCTCGGGGTGGTTGGTCCCGTGGAGCGCGATCATCGGGGCGCCCTCGGCGAACTGGTCCATGGCCTGTGAGAACGCGGAGACCGGCAACACGAACGGGCCGTAGGCCCCGGGGTGCGGCTTCGCGACCTGGTCGGTGATGTAAAAGCGACCCGTCGGGGTGGGTGTTTTGGGGGCGCCGACCACCACCAGGGTGTCGACGATCACCTGACCCGCGCGCAATGCGCGGAGGCGGCGCTCACCGATCGACACCTCGATGCGGGTGTCGATGCGCGACAGGGACACCTCCGCGGCGCGAATCCAGGCCTCGCTTCCGTTGGGGCGCACGGGCACCTGCACCCGGAGCCAGTCGCCCCGGTCCTCGGTGACCACGAACGTCGTGGGAGCGCCGAACGATGTCGGAGACACGAACACCCAACCGGTGTCGGTGGCATACCGCGTGCCCGCTCCGAGGTCGATCGACGGGATCGGCACGTCGGCCCGCGGGCCGACCGAGACCGGCGCGAACGCGGCCCGGTCGACCATGGGTGTTCCGGTCGCCGCGGCATCCGCGGGAAGGTCCCGGTACGCCGTGATCTCGGTGACGATCGCGGTCGCGAAGACCGTCTCGTTCGGACCGGGTCGAGCGACGGTCGTGGTCGTCGGCTGGATCGTCGTAGTAGTGGCCGGCTCCGCGTCGGCGATGGTTTCGTCGCTGCAGCCCGCGAGCAACGCCGTCACGAGGGCCATGGCCAAGGCGACGGCAACGGTGAGGGGCAGTCGAACGGTGGTCGGGGGCCTCGGCACGGTCACACGCTACGGGCCTCACCGCCGTGATGGTGGCACGGGGATAGCGTGAGCTGGTGGGACCCACTCCAGTCCGTGTCCGGTTCGCGCCTGCTCCGACGGGCTTCCTGCACCTGGGAAGTGCCCGGACGGCGTTGTTCAACTGGCTCTACGCCCGCCACGTCGGCGGCGAGTTCGTGGTGCGGATCGAGGACACCGACGTCGAGCGGACCCGCCCGGAGCTGATCGAACTGATCTTCGACGTCCTCGGCTGGATGGGCATCGACTGGGACGGCGAGCCGGTGTTCCAGTCTCGGCGTAGCGAGGTCCACGCCGAGGCGGTGGAGCGCCTGCTGGCGAGCGGCGCGGCCTATCGGTGTGACTGCACCAAGGAGGCGCTCGACGAGCGCATCGCGGCGCGCGCTGCCGCCGGTGGCGACAAGACGCCGGGCTACGACGGGTTCTGCCGGGACCGCGGCCTCGGCGCCGAGGTTGCGCATGCGGTGCGGTTCCGGGTCCCCGACGAGGGCGAGACCGCCTGGGACGACATGATCCGGGGCCGGATCACCTTCGAGCATCGCAACCTCGAGGACTTCGTGCTGCGCCGGACCGACGGCACGCCGGTCTTCATCGTGGCGAACGCGGTCGACGACGCCGACATGGGCATCACACATGTGATCCGCGGCGAGGACCTCATCAACGTGACCCCGAAGGTGCTGCTGGCCCGCGCCGCGCTCGGCATCGAGGGCGTGCCGACCTTCGCTCACATGCCACTGATCGTCAACGAGGCGCGCAAGAAGCTCTCGAAGCGACGCGACGACGTGTCGGTGGGGGACTACCGCGACCGCGGCGTGTTGCCCGAGGCGATGGTGAACTACCTCGCGCTCCTCGGATGGGGCCCGCCCGACGGCGTGGAGGTACGACCGATCGACGAGATCATCTCGCTGTTCGATGTGGTCGATATCAACCCGTCGCCCGCGATGTTCGACGTTCGCAAGCTCGAGTCGATCAACGGCGACTACCTGCGCGCGATGCCCGTGACCGCGTTCATCGAGGCGTCCCGTCCGTTCATCGAGGTTGCCCCGTGGGGTGACCAGGTCGACACCGAGTCGCTCGCGGCGATCGCGCCGGAGATCCAGACGCGGGTCAAGGTCCTCTCGGAGGTGCCCGACCTGGTCGACTTCCTGTACCTCGACGAGCCCGACATCGACGACCAGGCGTGGGACAAGGCGATCGGCTCGAACGAGGCCGCGCCCGGACTGCTCGATGCCGCGATCGCCGCCTACGAGCAGGCAGCGTCGTGGGACTCGGCGACGCTGCACCAAGTGACCACCGAGTTGGCCGACGCCGCGGGGCTGAAGCTCGGCAAGGCCCAGGCGCCGATCCGGGTGGCGGTGACCGGACGAACCGTAGGCCCGCCCCTGTTCGAGTCGCTCGAGGTCCTCGGACGGGACCGAACCCTCTCGCGGCTGCGCGCTGGTCGAGCGCGCTGCTGAATGACCGCCGATCGGCGTCGACGGCGCCGGTGGATCGTCGGCATCGCGGTGCTGGTGCCGGTCGCGTACCTCTTCTTCACGTTCGCCGGAGTGTGGTGGGCGTCGAGGGCCGACTTCACGGGGCGAAGCGATGCGGTGGTGGTGCTGGGTGCCGCGCAGTACGACGGCGAGCCGTCGCCGGTGCTCGAGGGACGGCTCGAACATGCCTACGACATGTGGGAACAGGGCCAGGCGCCGCACATCGTGCTGACCGGCGCCAATCAAGAGGGCGACCGCTTCACCGAGGCGTACGCGGGGTTCCGGTTCCTGCGTGCCAAGGGGGTGCCGGAGGAGGACCTGACGATCGTCGCCGACGGGACCTCCACGTGGGAGTCGCTGGCCGCCTCCCGACGCGTCCTCGACCGACAGGGGGTCGAGCAGGTGGTCCTGGTGTCGGACCGCTACCACTCGGCGCGGTTGAAGGGGATTGCCAACGAGGTCGGGCTGGATGCCGAGGTGTCGCCGACCGATCAACGGCCGTCGTTCGTGCAGCTGGTGCGGGAATCCGGCAAGGTCGCAGTCGGCCGGTTGATCGGATACCGACGAGTGACTCGCCTCACCGAATGAGGTTGGAGGCCATGGGGGAGTGCCGCGCTAATCTCTCGGCTCGCCCTTCGGGGGTGGTGTAATTGGCAACACAGCTGGTTCTGGTCCAGTCGTTGGGGGTTCGAGTCCTCCCCCCCGAGCTCAGGTATCGCGTCAGGAGGCCTGGCCTTTCGATGCGGAGATCAAGGTCGCTCGACCGCGTCGCATCACTCCGAGCGAGCGGTCTGGACGTTTCGGCTCGCCGATGGCGTCGTGGCGGAAGTGTGGTGACACCCCTCACTGCCCGTGAAGAGATCCGCGGTTCTACGGCTTCGCAGCAGCGTGAACCGAGTGCCTCGATCGCATTCGCCGCGATCAGACGTCCATCGCCAGGGCGGCGAGCTCGGTCGCCTCGGCGTCGGCCGCCATCTCGGGGTCAAGGTGCTCGGCCGCCCGTGCGGCTTGCATCTCGAGCGCCTTGCGCTTGCCCGGTAGGAACTGCGACACCGCGATCGTGGCGATCAGCACGAAGAATCCGACCAGGTAGACCGTGTTGAAGGCCTCGACCGACTGCTCCGGGGTGACCGACGGTCCGGTCGGTCGGATGGTGGCGAAGAGCGCCGCCATCGCGGACGTGCCGATCGCGGCGGCGAGCTGGCGGATCGTCGAGCTCAACGCCGAGGCCTCCCCGACCTGACGGGCTCGCACGGCGTTCATGGCCATCACATTGGGGGCCATCATCGCCATGCCCGATCCGAGCCCGCCCACGAAGAGCGCCGCGGAGATGAGCCACAACGACGAGTCGGCGTGCAGGTGTGCGAGCGGCCAGAACGAGATCGCCATGAGCACCATGCCGATCGTGACGGGGATGCGTGCGCCGATGCGATCCGCGAGGCGACCGCCGAAGGGCATGGTCAGTGCCATGCCGAGTGCGGAGGGCAGCATCAGGAGCCCGATCTGGAGCTCGTCGATGCCACGGGCGACGCCGAGCTCGAGGGGTGTGTAGACGAGGCGGGTGTACTGCGCCACCGCCATGAGCGAGAGGCACACCATGCCGATCGCGAACACGGGGATCGCCAGGATCCTCAGGTCGACGAGGGGGTACTTCGTGCGTAGGGCGGAGCGTGCGTAGGTGGCGAGCACCAGGGCGGCGATCGCCAGCATCACCCAGACCTCGGTCTCGCCCCAGCCCTTGGTGCCGCCGGTCGCCAGGGCCAGTAGCAACACGATGATGCCGATCGACGAGAGCACCAATCCGCGCACATCGAGGGGTCGGCGCTGACGGAAGCCGGTGTCACGTAGCAGCCGCGACGCGATGGGGATGCCGATCACGCCGATGGGGATGTTGATGAGGAAGAGCCACCGCCATCCGACGGTCTCGACCAGCGCGCCGCCGAGGACCGGGCCGATCATCGGGGCGGCCATCACGGCGATGCCGAAGTAGCCGAGTGCCTTGCCGCGCTCCGACGGTTCGAACAGCTCGTAGATCATGGCCATACCGACCGGCAGCATCAGTCCGCCGCCGAAGCCCTGCGCGACGCGGGCGGTGACGAGCATCTCGAGGGTGGGGGCGATGGCACACAGGAGCGAGCCGATCGTGAAGGCGACGAGCGCCCAGAGGAACACCTGCTTCCGTCCGAAGCGGTCCGACATCCAGCCGCTCACCATCTGCGAGATCCCCACGGTGGCGAGGTAGGCGGTGACGACCCATTCGACGCCGTCGACCGTCTGGAACTCACGCTGGAGCGCAGGCAGGCCGATGTTCACGACCGTGGTGTCGAGCACGACCATGAAGGTGCCGAAGAGAACCACGCCCATCGCGACCCAGCGATACTCCAGGCGCCCGACTCGAGCGGGGGGGAGGTCAGGATTCATGGCGGGGGAGACTGCTTGGCTCATGCAAGTAGTGAGCATACCCGCGTCACTTGGGCCATACAAGTAATGGGGTATGGTGAGTCCATGGTGAAGCCGGACCCCGTGGCCGAGATCGAGGTGTCGATCCTCACGTTGTTCCGGCGCGCGAATGACCCGCGGGGGAACCGTCAGATCTACGAGGCTGCGGGCACGGACCTCGAACGGGCTGGGTCGGTGATGCTCGGTCGCATCCAGGAGCTCGAGCCGGCCCGCCTGTCCGACGTGGCTGGCGCGGCCGGCGTGGACCTCTCGACCGCCAGCCGCCAGGTGGCGCGCTTGGTCGACCAAGGCTACGTGGAGCGGTCGGCGGATCCCGACGACGGGCGGGCGGTGCTGCACCGACTCACGCCTGAAGGCCGTGAGCTCCGGGCGCGACTGCACCGGGCGATCCGTGAGTGGTTCGAGCAGTGCCTGACCGACTTCAGCGACGCGGAACAGGTCCAGCTCGCCGAATTGCTCGGCCGCTTCGTCACGCGATTGGGTGAGATGTCGGGCCCCAAGCCGGTTGGGGCCGCCGCGACCGAACCAGTAACGTGATCCGGCCCTAGCCCCCATCGTCTAGCGGCCTAGGACACCACCCTCTCAAGGTGGCGGCACGGGTTCGAATCCCGTTGGGGGTGCT
>DATEEV010000223.1:0-4935 GCA_035281005.1 Microthrixaceae bacterium
GGTGCGGACGAGCGAGCGACCGAGGGATCGCGACGTCGCCCGGGCCGCGGCACTCGGGGTGCGGACGCACCACGCGGCGTCGAGCGCATCGGGGTCCACGCCCGCGGCGGCCAGGCGGGCCGCTGCCGCGTCGGTGCGACCCGAGGTCCACAGCCGGCACGTCACGTACTCGGCCAGGGAGCCGGTGTCGTGGACGCGACCGGCGTCGACCGCCGCCTCCAGGCCGTGGCTGTGCGCGTGGGTGCCGTCGGGGAACCGCCCGTCGGCGAGGAGGAGGAGGGAGGCGATCGACACGCGTGGACTCCGCGTCAGAACAGGAAGTAGCGCTGCGCCATGGGCAGCTCGCGAGCCGGGTCCTGCTCGATGGTGTCGCCGTCGACGGTGACCATGAAGGTGTCGGGGTCGACGGCGATCTCCGGCAGCGCGTCGTTGTTGACCATGTCGGCCTTGGTCACGCCGCGACAGTCGTCGACGGCCAGCACCCGGTGCGACAGCTCGAGGCGGTCGGCCAGTCCGTGGTCCACCGCGGCCGGCGAGACGAATGCGATCGACGTGTGGCCAGCGGTGCGGCCGAACGCCCCGAACATCGGGCGGGGGAGTACCGGCTGCGGGGTGGGGATGGACGCGTTGGCGTCGCCCATGGCACCCCACGCGATCACCCCGCCCTTGACCACGACGTGCGGGCGCACGCCGAAGAACCGGGGGTCGTAGAGCACCAGGTCGGCGAGCTTGCCGGGCTCGATCGAGCCGATCTCGCCGCTCAGGCCGTGCGCGACCGCCGGACAGATCGTGTACTTGGCGACGTAGCGCTTCGCCCGCTCGTTGTCGGCCCGACCGTCGCCGGGCAGCGACCCGCGGCGACGCTTCATGACGTGCGCGGTCTGCCACGTGCGGATGACCACCTCACCAACGCGGCCCATGGCCTGGGAGTCCGAGCCGATCATCGAGATGGCCCCGATGTCGTGCAGCACGTCCTCGGCGGCGATCGTCGAGGGACGGATGCGGCTCTCCGCGAACGCCAGGTCCTCGGGCACCGATGGGTTGAGGTGGTGGCAGACGATGAGCATGTCGAGGTGCTCGTCCGCGGTGTTCACGGTGTGGGGCCGCGTCGGGTTGGTCGAGCTCGGCAACACGTTGGGCTCGCCGGCGACGGTGATGATGTCGGGGGCGTGGCCGCCGCCCGCGCCCTCCGTGTGGTACGAGTGGATCGACCGGCCGGCGATCGCGCCGAGCGTCGTCTCCACGAAGCCGGCCTCGTTCAGCGTGTCGGTGTGCAGCGACGCCTGGACCCCGGCCTCGTCGCACACCTGCAGGCAGGCGTCGATGGCGGCGGGCGTGGAACCCCAGTCCTCGTGGAGCTTGAACCCGCTGGCGCCGGCCCGCAGCTGTTCCCACATGGCCTCGGCCGAGACGGTGTTGCCCTTGCCGAGCAGCACCAGGTTGATGGGCCAGCCGTCCATCGAGGTGAGCATCGACGACAGGTAGAACGGCGCCGCGGTGACCGTCGTGGCCTTGGTGCCCTCCGCCGGCCCGGTGCCGCCGCCGATCACGGTCGTGATCCCGGTGGCGAGTGCGGTGTCGAGGATCTGTGGGCAGATGAGGTGGACGTGGCAGTCGATGGCACCCGCGGTGAGGATCTTGCCGTTGCCGGCCAGCACCTCGGTCGACGGCCCGATCACCAGGTCGGGGTGCACGCCGTCCATCGTGTCGGGGTTGCCGGCCTTGCCGAGCGCCACGATCCGACCGTCCTTGATCCCCACGTCGGCCTTGACGATCCCCCAGTGGTCCAACACGACCGCACCGGTGATCACCAAGTCCGGCGCCCCCTGTGCCGCGGTGCGCAGCGACTGGCCCATCGACTCGCGGATGACCTTGCCCCCGCCGAAGACGGCCTCGTCGCCGGCGAGGCCCGGCCCCCCGGACAGGTCGGCCTCGATTTCGACGAGCAGGTCGGTGTCGGCCAAGCGGATGCGATCGCCCGCCGTGGGGCCGTACAGCGCGGCGTACCGCGCCCGGGAGAGGGTCGGGCCGCTCACGACGCGTCTCCGGTCGAGGCGCCAGGGGAATAGAGCCCCCGGAACCCGGCGGTGACGCGATCGCCGGCGAAGGCGACGACCTCGACGTCCATCGAGATGCCCGGCTCGAAGCGGACGCTCGTGCCGGCGGGCACCGCCAGTCGACAGCCCACCGCGGCCTCCCGATCGAATTGCAGCGCGTCGTTGGCCTCCGCGAAGTGGAAGTGCGAACCGACCTGCACCGGGCGGTCGCCGGTGTTGAGCACGGTCAGCGATGTCAGGTCCCGGCCCTCCAGCAGCACGACGTCGCCCTCGCCGAGGAGGACCTCGCCGGGGACGAGCCGAGCAGCACCCTGGTCGGTCGCGCCCGGAGCGAGCGGCGCCGGCTGGATCGGCCCGTGCAGCGTCACGAGCTTGGTCCCGTCGGGGAAGGTCGCCTCGGCCTGGAGCTCGTCGATCAGCGCCTCCACCCCCTCCATCACGTCGGAGGAGTCGAGCACGTCGCGCCCGTCGGACATGATCTCCGCGACCGACATGCCGTCACGGGCCGCCTCGAGCACCCAGGCGGTGAGCACCGCCACCGCCTCGGGGTGGTTGAGCAGCAGCCCGCGCTCCCGGCGGCGCCGCGCGACCTCCGCCGCGCCGGCGACCATCAGCCGTTCCTGTTCGTGGGGCGTGAGCAGCATCGCGCGCAAGCTAGCAACGGTTCGTTGCCCTGCACGGTGCCTTGCTCTTTCCGGTTGGTGAAGCGATCGTGTGGGCCCCGACGGGGCGGGGGTCGGAGGTACCATTTGCGTAACCGATCGGTCCTCGAACGGGTCCGAGATGGGTCGCCACGGAGGCGTGCATGACCCGAGCCACTCCCGAGCTCTCGCCCGATCACGACGAACGTGACGACGACGCCGATGACGAACGCGCCGAATTGGCGGCGCTGGCCGCCGCTGCGCGCGACGGCGATCGAGACGCATTCGAGGAGCTGGTGAAGCGGACCCACGCAGCGACGTACACGCTGGCGATGCGCCTGACGATGAACGAGGAGGACGCTCGGGACGTGACCCAGGAGGCCTACCTCAGGGCGTTCCGCGGGTTGAAGAACTACCGCGGCGACGCGCAGTTCACGACATGGCTGTACCGGATCACCGCGAACTGCGCGTCGACCTTCCTCACGACGCGCTCCCGACACCGACACGACGACCTGGGTGACGGCGTCGAACCGATCGATCCTCGCCATGAATCCGACGTCGAGCTGATGGCGACCACGACCGAGCTGCGCGACCGGGTCGACGAGGCCCTGGCCGACCTGCCGCCGCGCCTGCGCGCGGTGGTGGTGCTGCGCGACGTCTACGACCTGCCCCACGAGGCCATCGCGGCCGAGCTCGGCATCTCGGTGTCCGCCGCCAAGGTCCGACTGCATCGGGCGCGGCACAAGATGCGCACCCAGCTCTTCCCCGAGATCGACGAGGTGGACGTCCGTGCGGTGTGACGAGCTGAGCCACCAGCTGGCCGAGGTGGCCGAGGGGTCGGTCGTGTTGCCGCGGGCGGGACGGCGCCACGTCGAGCAGTGCCTGCGGTGCCAGGCCGAGCTGGTGCAGTACCGCAAGGTGCTGCGGGCCCTGCGGTCGATGCGCACCGAGGTGCTGGAACCGGCGCCGGGGATGGTGACCGACATCCTCGCCCACATCGAGGAGGTGGGTGAGCGGGCTGCGATCCGCTCGATCCTCACGAACCGGCGGATCGCCTACATCGGCGGCATCACCGCGGCAACGGCCGCCGGAGCAGCCGGCGCGATCATCGTCGCCACCCGGACCCGCCGCAGCCGCGTCCGCCTGGCCTCCTGACATCCGTCCGCCGGTCGGGGTTCATCGTGCGCGCCTCGCGTGCTCGGCACCGGCTCGGCCAGCTACGCTCTGGGGTCGGCCAACTGCCGTCCGCTAGGCTGTTCGGTTCCAGCCGAGGGCAGTGGCTCAATTGGTAGAGCACCGGTCTCCAAAACCGGCGGTTGGGGGTTCGAGTCCCTCCTGCCCTGCTCGTTCCTCCGGCTGACTGGTCCTCGCCGTCCGGCTTGCGGTCAACTGTACGGAGAGCCACTCCTCGAGGTGTTGTAGATGGCGATGAATCGTGAACAGAAGCGCGCGATGCAAAAGCGCGGCATGGCCGACGGCGAAGGGTCGCCGGTCGCGACGCGCGAACGCCGCCAGCCTCAGGTCAAGGCCAAGGAGGAGCGGACCAAGCCTCGCCAATACCTCCGCGAGGTCATGGGCGAGCTCCGCAAGACCTCGTGGCCGACCCGGGCCGAGACCATCCGCCTCGGCACGATCGTGTTGATCGCGATCATCTTCATGACCGCCCTGATCTTCGGTCTCGACTTCCTGTTCGGCGAGGCGATTGGTCGCCTGATGGACACCACCGATTCGTCCGCGGCATCCGCTGCGGCCGCCGCCCTGATGATCTGAGTCCCCCAATGAGCATGACCGACGACAACACCGAACCAGCGATCGAGGCCGAGCCCGCCGACGCCCCCGAGGCCGCCGACGAGCAGGCCACGACCGAGGCGTCCACCGAGGGCCTCGACACCGCCGAGGTCACCGAGACCGACGAGGCGCCCGCCGAAGCGACCGACGCTGACGTCCTCGACGAGGACGATCTCCTCGAGGAGGACGCCGCTCCCAAGGTCGAGAGCCCGTACGACCGGCCCGGCAAGTGGTTCGTGCTGCACACCCAGTCGGGCTACGAGAACAAGGTCCGCCAGAACCTCGAGGCCCGCACGCACTCCATGAACATGGAGGAGCGCATCTACGAGGTCGTCATCCCGCTCGAGGACGTCGTCGAGATCCGCAACGGCAAGAAGGTCGTCGTCCAGAAGAAGATGTTCCCCGGCTACCTGCTGGTGCGCTGCCGGCTCGACGACGACAGCTGGTAC
>DATEEV010000224.1:0-2765 GCA_035281005.1 Microthrixaceae bacterium
ATCGGAGTCCGCGGTCGGACAACGCCTCGAGACCCTCTCGGACAAGTTGGCGAGCCTCTACTCCTCCGCGCTGACCGCCGACATCGATGCCTCAACGGGCGAGACGGTCGTGTTGCACATCTCGGACCTCCACCTCAACCCTATCGGTGTCGAGCTCGCACGGCGGATCGCGACGTCGTTCGAGGTCGATGCCGTGTTGGACACGGGCGACACCACCTCGTTCGGCAGCCCCTTCGAGGGCCGGTTCGCCGATCTGATCGCGGACTTCCCGGTCCCCTACCTCTTCGTGGCCGGAAACCACGACTCGCCCGAGAACCGGGCGGCGATCGGCGCGGCCAGCGGGGTGGAGGCGATCCATCGAAGGGTGGTCGAGGTCGGCGGAGTGAGGATCCTGGGGTACGACGACCCGCTGGTGACGACCACCCAACAACTCGATCGCGAGGAGCGGGACCGCATCGAGCGTGCCGGAGGCAAGCAACTGGCCGAGCTCGCCGCGACCGAACGGCCCGACGTGATCGCGGTCCACAACCCCGTGATCCTCGACGAAGTGGCCGGCGAGGCCCCCGTGGCGGTGGCCGGCCATCTCCACCGGTTCGCGCTCGGCGCCCGCGACGGCACGCTCATCGCAGCGGTCGGATCGACCGGAGCGACGGGGCTCGGCTCACTGATCTCCGAGACCGACCAGCCGTACGCCGCGGAGCTCCTGCGCTTCCGCGACGGCAAGCTGGTCGCGATCGACCGGATCGAGATCGTCGGCACCGACGGCGACCTCGTGGTGCAGCGCCATTCGATCACGACCGAAGATCGCGAAGCCGACGACGCCGACTTCATCGACACCGACGTGGAGGAAGGCACAGGCTCCGACGAGGACGAAGTCCCCACCTCGAGTCAGACGAGCTCGCCGACGACTCGCTGATGTGACGGGTGCTCAGGGCTCGCTGGTGGTAGTCGTGGTGGCCTCGTCGCCTGCCGCAGTGGTGGTGGAGCGTCTCGACCTGTCGTCGGCGATCCTGTCGTGAAGGGCGTCGAGCGTGGCGGTGTCGGCGACGCCGGTGTCGGGCACGCCGAGCTCGCGCTGGAACTCCTTCAACGACTCGGTCAGGTCGGCGGTCCACTCGCCGTCGATCGGCCCCTCCCAGAATCCAGCCAGTTTGAGCGTGGCCTGCACCGCCGCGGTCGTGGCGAGCGCCTCGGCGGCGTCGGCCCCGGTCTTGGCCAGGACCGCCGCCTCGAGTGCGGCGGCGGTCGCCTGGTCGACGTAACCGGTGACGGGGAGGCCAGCCTCGGTCTGGAGAGCCTCCACGGCGGCGAGGGTCTCCGGCCCGTACACACCGTCGATCGAGCCGTTGTAGTAGCCGGCGGTGCGGAGATCGGTCTGGAGCGCGACGACGTACTCGTGCAGCGCGGCCTCCGCCTCTCGCGCCCCGTCGTCGGTCAGGCAGCCCGCGTCGGCGAAGACCCGCAGCCACGCGACCTCCAACGCGAAGGCGGCGGCGTGGTACTCCGTGACCGCCTCCGCGACAGGTGTCCGATCGTTGATGCCCTCCGCTGCGGCCGCGAGATCGGACTCGGCCTTCTCCACCCGGTCGACAGTCGCGGGCGAAACGAGGGTCGTGGTGGTCGTCGGCTCGTCCTCATCGTCGGTCGTGCCCGGTGAGTCGGACAGGGACTCCTCGAGCGCGCGCTGCGCGTCGGCCAACTCCTGTTCCGCCGTCGCGACCTTGTCGCGCGCGGCGACCACGTCGTCGACACTGGACGCGACCTCCTCCCGGGGTGCCTGCAGGTCCGCGCCTGCAGCCTTCACATCGCCGACCGTCACGGAAGCCTCGTCGAGGACCTGGCCGTAACGATCGATCGCCGTGATGTAGGCGTCGCTGTTCGCACAGAACTGGTCGCTCGCTTCTGTGTACGCGGCCTGCGCGTCCTCGAGCGCCCGCTCCTTGGCGGCGACGCGCTCCTCCGGGCTCACGAGGTCCTCGCCGGTCTCGCCGTCGCCGCCGCATGCCGCCAACGACATGAGACCGAGGAGGAACCCCGCGGTGCGAAGACGGCCACGGGCGAAGCGTTTCGAACGGTTGGCGACCATCGGCCGACCCTACGTCGCCGGCCCGTTCCGGACGGGGTTCATCGCGCTCCCCGGGACGCCCGAGTAGAACATCCGACGGTACGGTGCGGTACCGCAGGGAGGTTCGCGCTGATGAAACGACTGCCGGCAGCACTGCTCACCGCCTTCGCTCTGGCCGCGTGCGGGGCCAACGGTGGTGACACCGCGGACGACACCTCGGACGACGAGGTGGCGACCACGACAACGGGGTCGCCGTCGAGCGACGACGCCACCACGTTCGGCACGATGGAAAGCCCGTGCGGCGAGGATGTCGGCGGGACGACCGTCAGCGTGGCCGTCGAGGAGGCGGGCCGCGGCACCGACAAGCTCTACATCGGCGTCGCCAACGACCGCACCAACGAGGCGCGTCCCGGGCTGCTCGCGGAGATGTACGACGCGACCGTCGCGTTCGCCAACTGGTGCAACGACCAAGGCGGCATCGGTGGGCTTCCGCTCGAGGTCATCGATCTCGACGGTCAGCTCACGAAGGTCGAGAAGGCCATGACCACCGCCTGCACCGACACCTTCGCCATGGTCGGGGGCGGCTTCGCGCAGGACAACCTGGTCTTCACCGGCAAGGACGGCTCCGACTTCCACAGATGCGGGATGATCGCCTTCGCCGGCTTCGCGGTGTCGACGGATTTCTCCGAGGCCAACGGCG
>DATEEV010000225.1:0-2484 GCA_035281005.1 Microthrixaceae bacterium
GTACGCGTCGTAGACGGAGTCGATGCTGCGGAGGCGGCTGAGGATCGTCTCGAGGTGGGACGGGTCACCGAGCTCGAACTCGAAGCGCATCTTCGACACCCGGTCGGCACCGGTGATCGTGTTCGCGGCGAGGATGTTCACGTTGTGGTCGCTCAACGTCGACGTGACGTCGTGCAACAGCCGTGATCGATCCAACGCCTTCACCTCGATCAGCGCCACGAAGTGGCCGGCTGAGTCGTCGTTCCACTCGACGTCGATGAGGCGTTCGGTCTGTGCTCCACGCAGCGAGACGGCGTTCGCGCAGTCGGTGCGGTGCACCGACACCCCGCGGCCTCGCGTCACGAAGCCCATGATCTCGTCGCCGGGCACCGGGGTGCAGCAACGGGCGATGCGCACCATCACGTCGTCGAAGCCCTCGACGTTCAACCCGACCTTGTCGCCCGGGGCGCGGCGGCGGTGCTTGCGCGTCGGGGTGGGCACCACCTCCTCGCGGTCGGGCTCGGTGCCGCGGAGGTGCTTGGCCACCTTGTTGGCGAGCGACTCGGGTGACACGTGGTGCTCGCCCACCGCCGCGTAGAGCGCGTCGAGCGTCGCGAAGTTCAGCGACGTCGCCATCTCGTCGAGCACTTGGCCGCCCAGGACCTTCTGCACCGGCAGGCCCTCCCGACGCAAGGCCTTGGTCACCATCTCGCGGCCCTGGTCGAGCGCGTCCTCACGACGCTCGCGGCTGAACCACTGCTTGATCTTGGTCGCAGCCGAGCGCGTCGCCACGTATTGCAGCCAGTCACGACTCGGGCCCGACCCCTCGACCTTGGAGGTGAAGATCTCGACGGTGTCGCCCGAGTTCAGCGGTGTGTCGAGCGGGACCAGGCGCCCGCCGACACGTGCGCCCACGCAGCGGTGCCCGACCTCGGTGTGGATGGCGTAGGCGAAGTCGATGGGGGTCGCCCCCACCGGCAAGGTGATCACGTCGCCCTTCGGGGTGAAGACGAACACCTCGTCCTGTTCGAGGTCGATCTTCAGGTTGGCCATGAACTCGCCGGGATCGTTGAGCTCCTGTTGCCAGTCGATCATCCGGCTGAGCCACGGCATGTCCTCGCCACTGCCGTCCTTGTACGCGAAGTGCGCTGCCACGCCCCACTCCGCGCGGGAATGCATCTCCCTGGTGCGGATCTGCACCTCCACCGGCTTGCCCTGCGGTCCCATGACCGTCGTATGCAACGACTGGTAGAGATTGAACTTCGGCATCGCGATGTAGTCCTTGAACCGCCCCTGCACCGGCGTCCACAACGAGTGAATCGAGCCCAGCGCCGCGTAGCAGTCCTTGACCGAGTCGACCACGACCCGCAGCCCGACGAGGTCGTAGATGTCGTCGAACTCCTTGCCGCGCACCATCATCTTCTCGTAGATCGACCAGAGGTGCTTCGGCCGGCCGGTCACGTCGGCGCCGATCCCCACCTCCTCGAGCTGGCCTCGCACCTCCTCGACCACCTGTGTGAGGTAGATCTCGCGCTCCGGTGCGCGGGTGGCCACCATGTGGTCGATCTCGGCGTAGCGCTTCGGGTGCAACGACGCGAAGCACAGGTCCTCGAGCTGCTGCTTGACCTCGCCCATGCCGAGGCGGTGGGCCAACGGCGCGTAGATGTCGAGCGTCTCGTGGGACGTGCGCTCCTGCTTCCATGCCGGCATGGCCGCGATGGTCCGAATGTTGTGGAGCCGGTCGGCGAGCTTGATGACGAGGACCCGCAGGTCCTTGGCCATCGCGACCAGCATCTTGCGCAGCGTCGCGGCCTGCTGCGCCTCCTTCGAGTCGAACTGGATTCGATCGAGCTTGGTCACCCCGTCGACGATCATGGCGACGTCGTCGCCGAAGCGCTTTTCGACGTCGGCGAGCGACAAACCAGTGTCCTCGACGGCGTCGTGGAGCAGCGCCGCGATCACCGTCGTCTCGTCCATGCCGTAGCGGGCGACGATCGACGCCACCGCGAGCGGGTGGGTCACGTAGGGCTCACCCGAACGGCGGAACTGCCCCCGGTGCGCCTCGGCGGCCATCTCGTAGGCGGCGACCAGACCGTCGGTGGCGGCCTTGGGGTGGGCCTGGCGGAAATGCTCGACGAGCGGCTCGACCTCGACCGCGGCCGGAAGCTGGTGTCGCTTCCACGGCAGCACTCGGGTCACGGTGGGCATCGGCGATCAGGCCTCGTAGTCGATCAACGTGTGAACAGGGACGTCCGGGCCCAGCCTGGCCCGTCCGCCGAGGAATCCCAACTCGAGCAGGAACGCGAACCCGACCAGGCGGGCCTCCTGACGCCTCACCAGCTGGGCGGCCGCGGACGCGGTGCCCCCCGTGGCCAGCACGTCGTCGACGATCAGGCACCGCGAGCCCGGGCGGATGGCGTCGACGTGGATCTCGAGCGTGCCACCCCCGTACTCGAGCTCGTAGGTGATCGAGTCGACCTCGGCGGGGAGCTTGCCGGGCTTGCG
>DATEEV010000226.1:0-11758 GCA_035281005.1 Microthrixaceae bacterium
ATGATCATGGTGCGCGACATCCCGCTCTACTCGATGTGCGAGCACCACCTCGTGCCGTTCTTCGGGCGTGCCCATGTCGCCTACATCCCGAGCGACGACGGTCGCATCACCGGGCTGTCGAAGCTGGCCCGCCTGGCCGACAGCCTGGCCAAGCGCCCCCAGGTCCAGGAGCGGCTGACGTCGCAGATCGCCGACTCGATCGACAACGACCTCGGTCCCCGCGGCGTGCTCGTGGTGATCGAGGCCGAGCACCTGTGCATGTCGATGCGGGGGATCCGCAAGCCCGGCGCGTCCACCGTCACCTCGGCGGTGCGGGGACT
This sequence comes from Microthrixaceae bacterium, assembly GCA_035281005.1. Classification (GTDB taxonomy): domain Bacteria; phylum Actinomycetota; class Acidimicrobiia; order Acidimicrobiales; family Microtrichaceae; genus DATEEV01. Next base: position 321 of record DATEEV010000226.1, read on the forward strand.
GTTCCGCACCGATCCCGCGGCGCGGGCCGAGGCCATGCGATTCGTCGACGGCGGACGTCCTTGATGGCCTCGTCGCTTCAGCTCAGGCTCGCGCTCGGCTGCGCCTCGGGCTACTTCGCCTCCGCTCCTCGCCGCTAGCGGGACGGTGCGGCTACCGGCCGACGCTGGAGAAGACGTCCTGGAGGGCCTCCTCGTCGAGGGTCTCCTCCTCGACGAGTCTCGCCGCGAGCAGGTCGAGCACGGCACGGTGCTCGGTGATCACCTCGCGAGCCGTCGCGTGGGCGTGGTCCAACAACCGCTTCACCTCGGCGTCGATCTTGGTCGCCACCTCGTCGGAGAACGGGATCGCCGGGTTGTCGCGGGGCCGGGTCAGGTCGTCGTCGACCACCAGGCGCTGGGGGCCCAGCTCCGAGCTCATCCCGTACTCGGTCACCATCGCCCGGGCGATCTTCGTGGCGCGCTCGATGTCGTCGGCGGCGCCCGTCGTGCGCTCGTCGAACACGAGCTCCTCGGCCGACAGTCCGCCCATGTACACGGCGAGCCGATCGATGAGCTCGTGGCGGGTCAGTGTGTAGCGATCCTCGACGGGCAGGGTCTGGGTCCAGCCGAGCGCGCGACCCCGAGCCACGATCGACACCTTGTGGATCGGGTCCGACGACGGCAGGACGTGACCGACGAGGGCGTGTCCCGCCTCGTGGAACGCCGTCACCGTCTTCTCCTTGTCGTTCATCACCACGCTGCGCCGCTCGGGCCCAGCCATGACCCGATCGATGGCCTCGGACACCTCGGTCATGGTGATGACGCGGGACGACTTCCGCCCGGCGAGCAGCGCCGCCTCGTTCACGATGTTGGCGAGGTCGGCACCGGTGAATCCCGGGGTGCGCCGAGCAACCACCGACAGCGACACGTCGTCCGTGAGCGGCTTACCCTTGGCATGGACCTGCAGAATCGCCTCGCGACCTCGCCGATCGGGGGGGTCGACCGCGATCTGACGGTCGAAGCGACCCGGGCGCAACAGTGCCGGGTCGAGGATGTCGGGGCGGTTCGTCGCCGCCATGAGGATCACGTTCGAGTTGGTGTCGAAGCCGTCCATCTCGACCAGCATCTGGTTGAGTGTCTGCTCACGCTCGTCGTGCCCGCCACCGGCGGCGGCACCACGATGGCGGCCCACGGCGTCGATCTCGTCGACGAACACGATCGCCGGGGCCATGTCCTTGGCCTGCTTGAACAGGTCGCGCACCCTGGCCGCACCCACGCCTACGAACATCTCGACGAAGTCCGATCCCGAGATGGTGAGGAACGGCACGTCCGCCTCGCCCGCGACGGCCCGCGCCAGCAGCGTCTTGCCGGTCCCCGGGGGCCCGTAGAGCAGCACTCCCTTGGGGATCCGCGCGCCCAGGCGGCGGAACCGGTCGGGGTCGCGGAGGAACTCCTTGATCTCCTCGAGCTCCTCGACGGCCTCGTCGGCGCCGGCGACGTCGGCGAAGGTCACACCCGCGCCCTTGCCCGGCTTGCGGGCCTTGGCCCGACCGAAGCGGTTGGCGCGACCGCCACCCTGCATCTGCAGCACGAACCAGAGGAAGACGCCGACGATCAGCACCGTCGGCAGGAGGTCGAACAGCAGGCCGGTCAGCGCTCCGTCCTGTTCGTTGTCGGTCTCGAGCTCGATGCCCTGCTCGAGCAACTCGGCGGTGAGCTCGTCGCCGTACTCGGTCGCGAACCCCGTCTCGTACTCCTCGCCGGAGGTCAGCTCACCCTCGACCAGGTTCGACTTGTTGTAGATCGTGGCCGTCTCGACCCGACCGTCGGCCAGCGCCGCCCGGAACTCGTCGAGGCGCAGCTCCTGGGTGTCGTCACCGCGAGCGAGGGCGACGAAGATTCCCGCCCCGATGAGGAAGCCCACGGCGACCCAGAACCAGACGTTGGAGAGGAGCTTCTTCACGGCTTCCTCAGGGTACCGATGCCGCCCGTTTCATCGCTGATCACCCTCGCGGGCTCTCGTCTCCTAGGTGTCGCGATCGACAGGGCCGTCGTAGCGGGCCAGGAAGGGCAGGTTCCGATACCGCTGGTCGAGGTCGAGCCCATAGCCGATGAGGAAGTCCGGAGGCACCGAGAACCCGACGTAGCTGACCCCGAGCCGCTCGACGTTCGCGGTCTCACGAGCCAACAGTGCGGCGACGGCGAGGGTCTTGGGTGACCGGGCCATCAGGTTGCGCTTCAGGTATCTGAGCGTGAGGCCGGAGTCGACGATGTCCTCCACGAGGATGACGTCGCGACCCGAGATGTCCTGATCGAGGTCCTTCACGAGCCGCACGACGCCCGAGGTCCGCGTGGAGCTGCCGTACGACGTCGCGGCGATGAAGTCGATCTCGACCGGGAGGTCGATCGCGCGGGCCAGGTCGGTGAGGAACACGTATGCGCCCTTCAGCACGCACACCAGCAGCGGCGTGCGGCCGGCATAGTCCTCGGTGATCTCCTTGCCGAGTGCCTCCACCCGCTGCTGGATCTCGGCGGCGCCGATGACGACGTCACCCACCAGGGGATCGTCGGCCGGGGAGTCGAGCACGGCGCGGACCCTACCGGCTGTCGCCGGCGACATCGTTCGGCCGAGCCACGGGAGCAGCGCCCGGCGCGACGAGTCGCATCCGCCTCGCGGTGCGCTCGACCCGCCATCCGCCCGAGACCTCGGTCGCGCGGGTGTCGCCGCGCGCGACCGCGAGCACGCGACCGATGGCCGCCTCGTCCGGCGCGTACGCCGAGCCGGTGGCGTCGCACCACCAACGACGGACCGCCTCCGCCGCGACGACCTGCGGCAGAGTGGTGAGCACGTCGGCCACGGTCGGATCGACCTCCGAGGCGAGCATCGCCACGAGCGACACGACGCTGCGCTGATGACGCGCCGCCCGGCACAGCAACGGCACCGGGTCCCGACCCGACACGTCGGCCAGCATCGGCAGCACCTCGTGGCGGATCCGGTTGCGGGTGAACGCGGCGTCGTCGTTCGACGGATCGCGCACCACGTCGATGCCGAGGCGCTCGCACACGGCGTGGGTCTCGGCCCGGCGCAGGTCGAGGATCGGATGACGGTCGGTCGAGATCGCGGCGAGCCCGGTCGGACCTGCGCCTCGCAGGAGCTGCAGCAGCACGGTCTCGGCCTGATCGTCCGCGGTGTGCGCGAACAGTGCCGCCGATGGAAGCACCGCGTGGCGAGCGGCGCGGGCGCGGGCTTCGAGGTTCGGTCCCGGCTCGACCGCGACACTGTGGCGCACGAGCCGAGCGCCGACTCGCGTCGCCACCGCCTCGACCACCTCCGCGTCGCGTCCGGAGCCGGGTCGCAGCCCGTGGTCCACGTGATGGGCTACGACCTCACGACTGGTGGCGGCCGCCAGCATCAGCATGGCCGTGGAGTCGGCACCCCCGGAGACGGCGCACTCGAGCACGGACGTGTCGGGAAAGGTCGTCCGGACGAGCAGCGGGACCACGATCCGGTCGCGGTCCCGATCGATCACGATCCGGCGGCGAGCGCGTAGGGCCGGACCCGGCGCATCCACGCGTCGGGATCGCGGATCTCCGCGAGGGTCGGCAACTGCTCGGGGGATTCGAACGCCATGCCGAGGTACGCCGACCCGCTCGTGTTCTCGACCGCCTCGATGAAGCGTTCGCCTTGCTCGTACTGGGCGAGCTTCGCCTCGAGCCCGATCAGCCGTTGCAGCAGCTTCACTGGGCCGCTGAGCGTCTGGCGGCGTTGGCGCAGCACCGACCCGAACCGGTCCGCGGAAGGGATGCGGTCGCCGCCCGCCCGGTCCATCGTCACATCGCCGTGACCCTCGAGCAGGCTCATCAGCCCGCCGATGCGATCCATCGTGGCGCGCTGGTCGTCGGACGCCAGCAGCGTGAGGACCCCACCGTCGGCCAAGGGGTTGTGACCGGTGCGCACCGCGTCGGCCACCCGACCGACGGCGCGGAAGAGCTGGGCCGGGTCGGGATCGACGTGGCCGAGCATGTCGTTCATGAGCGACAGGAAGTACGGCCGCAACCACGGCACCCCGGTGAACTGGGTGCGGTGGGTGACCTCGTGCAGCGCGACCCAGAGCCTGAACTCGCGGGGCGGGAACCCGAAGCGCTTCTCGAGGGCGAGAATGTTGGGCCCGACGTAGTACACGATGTCCTGGTCGTCCGCGTCCTCGTCCTCGAGGACCAACATGTCGTACTGGCCGAGCACGCGGGTCGACATCCAGCCGAGGACCGCGCCCATCTCGGCACCGGCGAATCGGCCGGCGATCGGGGCGAGTGCACCCCCGGAGAGCTTGGAGTCGAGCCGCTCGGTCAGCGGTCGCAACATCCGCTGGAACGACGCGATGTTCGCCCGGATCCAGTCGCTGCGATCGGCCACCCTCGCACGGGCGTCACCGGCGCTCGACGACCAGCCGGTGTGCCGTTCGACGAGGGTCTGGGCCTGTGCGGTGAGCTCGTCGAAGTCGGGGGCGAGCGAGTCGTAGTGGTACGAGCGGGAGAAGGGCTCGGTGCCGGCGAAGCGGACCGCGACCCTCTCGGCCACCGCCCAGTCGACCGCTCCGGCCATCGAGCCGACCTACTTCTGCGGGTATCGGGTCTTGGTCACCCTGACGGCGTAGAGCGCCACGATCCCGACCACGGTGAGGATCGACATCAGCGCCAGGGGAACGGCCAGCCAGAAGTGCCAGATGTGGGTCTCAGCGAGCATCGGGGCTCAGTGTAGAGGGGCGCCGGAATCGCCGGGCAATCAAGCCGGGTCGGGCTCGCTGCCCTCCAACGCATCGAGAATGCGCTGGCGCAGCTCGTCGGGCACTCGCTCCTGACATCGCTGGGCGACGACCTTGCGCAGGTCCGCCTCGAAGTCGAAGGCCTCGAGGCACGGCGAGCAGTTGTTGAGGTGCGACTCGATTCGGGCCCGTCCATCGTCGTCGAGCTCGCCATCGATGAACTGGTAGAGCTCGTTCAACGCGTCGTCACAGGTGTGGTCGTCGGTCAGGTCGTCGGTCATTTCACGGGTCCGGAGGCAACTGGGTCGGGGTCGGGCTCGACTGGGCCGGGCAGCAGGCCTCGAGTTGCGGCGAAGTCATGCAACGACTTCTGCAGCGCTTTTCTTCCCCGGTGCAGCCGGCTCATGACGGTGCCGATCGGCACGTCGAGGATCTCGGCGATCTCCTTGTAGGAGAACCCCTCGATGTCGGCGAGCAGCACCGCCATCCGGAACTGCTCCGGAAGTGCCTCGATCGCCGCCTTCACTTCGGAATCGGTGACGAGGTCCATGAGCTCGTCCTCGGCACTGCGGCCCCGCTGGCTGGCCTCGAGCCCACCGAGGCGCCGGTAGAGGTAGAGGTCCTCGACATCGGCCAGATCGGTCTCCCCGGGACGGCGTTGCTTGGCCCGGTACATGTTGATGAACGTGTTGGTGAGGATCCGGTAGAGCCATGCCCGCAGGTTCGTGCCCTCCTCGAAGCGCCCGTAGCCCCGGTAGGCCCGTAGATAGGTCTCCTGGAGCAGGTCTTCGGCGTCAGCCTGGTTGCGGGTCAGGCGCATCGCCGCGCCGAAGAGCCCGTCCATCAGCGGGGTGGTGGCATCGACGAACGTCGCCTGGTCGGCCATGGCGACCCAATCTACGGCGCGACGACGGAATGGTGGCCCGGGACCCGGCGGCCGGCCCCGCGACGGGGCTCAGCGACGACGAGTGGTGGCGAGTGCGTAGCTGTCTCGCCTCAGCCAGCGCTTGCAGCGGTGGCACTGGTTCGCCTTGCCGGCGACCAGGCCCTGGCAGTGGCGACACGCCGTTGTGTCGTTCATGCCGACCTCCAAGGTCGTCTCTCGTCTGGTGGTGGGTAGTTGAACCGAAGTTCCTCACACGGTTCAACGGGTCGTTCGACTCATTGACCGCTATACCCGTCACATCCTCGCGCTACCCGCGGCCGGAACGGACGCGCCCTCGAGGGTCTGTTCGCCCTGTCCTCAGCGCATCGTGCGTGCCGTCAGCGTCCGCTGAAGCTGACGTTCGTCACGCGACAGGTGAACTCCGGCCCCGGGCTCTCGATGCCGGCGATCTCGACCTCGCTCGACTCGCCGTCGGAGAGCGAGCCCGACGTGCTGGACATCTCGGGGCCGATGGTCTCGTCATCGACGACGAATCCGACCTCGACCCGGAAGTTGCGCGTGTCGCCGGAGGTGTTGGTCAGCTGCAGCGTGAACCGCGGGTTTCCGGCCTCGTCCAGGGTGCATCGGCGCGGCTCGATCTCGTAGGCGTCGCCCGGCGCGTCGTCGAAGTCACCGAGCTCGTCCTCCGCTCTCTGCCAGGCGACGTAGCCGACAATTGCGGCGGCGATGCCCAGCAACACGATCAGGCCGAGCACGATGAACACCGCGCGCCCACCGCCGCGGCTCGCCGGCGGCGCGGGAGGCGGCGCCACGCCGGCGGTCGCAGGGCCCGGATGCTCAGGTGGTGCGCTCGGATAGCCGGCCGGTGGGGGTGGCGGCTGCTGGTACGGGTACGGCGAGACGGCGCCGGGCAGGAGGAGGCCGGGTGGTGCCGGGCCGGGCGGTCCCGAGGGTGCCGGTGGCGGGAGCGGGAACGTCTCGGTGGGATCGACCGGCGGTGTGCCCTCGGGCGGTGTCGGGGTATCACTCACGAGGGTGCCTGGTCACTGGCTCATGCTCTTCAAGTACGGCTCCTCAAGTACGGTCTGCCGGCGTGCTGAGCCGAGATCTTCCCCCACCCACCCTCCGCACCCGGGTCACCTACAGACTGATCCAGGAGGGTGGCGATGTCGTGGGCTGGGCGTCGGACCAGCTTCGACGCATCGCGGCGATCGGCCCGACCTCGCGTCGAGCGCGCGCGTTCGGAAGCTTCGGCGCGGGCACCATCGTGTGCCATCCGCTCGACTCTCTGGTGAACCCACGGGCGATCCACCTGGGCGAGGGCACGATCGTCGCTCCTCATTGCGCGCTCTCGGCCGGCTGGATGCCGGACCAACCCGACCTCGCCGATCACGTCGTCACGATCGGTGACCGCTGCCTCATCGGACGTGGCTCGAGCATCATCGGTCACGAGTCGATCGTGATCGGTGACGACGTCTGGACCGGACACCACGTGCACATCACCGACATGAACCACGGCTACGAGCGCCTCGACGTGCCGATCGCCAACCAGTGGATGGACGAGGTGCCGGTCGTCATCGGCGATGGGGCGTGGTTGGGCCACGGCACGGTCGTACTGCCGGGATCGCGCATCGGTCGCCATGCGGTGATCGGAGCCAACAGCGTCGTGTCGGGCGTGGTGCCCGACCACAGCGTCGCCGTCGGGGCGCCCGCACGCGTGGTACGTCGGCACGAGCCCGGCGAGGGCTGGGTGCGCCCGGTCGAAAGTCATACCTGACCCCTGTGACCCCGGGCACTACCGAACGCGGCGAGACCGATGTCACGGTGACCCGCCGTTCAGATCGTGGTTTATTGCTGTTCATGGGACGAGTGCTCGGAGGAGTTGCAGCGGGGGCGGTCCTGGCCGGCCTCGCCAACGTCTTGCTCTTCGGCAGCCTGTTCGCAACGGGCCCCGCCGAGTCACGGCTGCTCTTCCTGGCTGCCCTGTGCATCGCGGCGGCGATCTCGATCGTCACGCTGGTCGCGCTCCGGCATCCCCACGACGACCGACTCGCCGTGGCCGCCCGACGGCGACTCGCGAGTCCCGCGTCGGGTCAGGGAGCGACACGCGCCTCCAGCATCGGCTGACTCGGGCGATCCGGCCCGGGTCCCTCAGTCCCCGGGGAGCCCCAGTGCGACTCGAGCTGCGTCCGCAGCAGCGACCGACCGGTCCTCGGCGGCACGCAGCCGCGCCAGGATCGGGTCGAGTGCGGCATAGGTCGCCGGTGCAGCCGCGCACTCCGCGTGGAGGGCAGCCTCTGCCCTCGTGGAGACGGCGAGGAGCGACACCTGACCCTCGGCACCCGCCCATTGGTTGCGCGACTGCAGAGCGTCGGCCGCCCTGGTCAGGCTCGGACCGAGCGTCGCACACCATCGCGTGATCAACACCGGGGTCTCGGGCGCCGAGCCTTGTCCGGTCTCCCATGAGGCGATGGTGCTGTTCAACGGGTCAAGCGCCGCATTGAGCGCCTGCTGGGCTTCCGCCTGAGGCGGTAACGCCGGCGCCGTGGTCGCCGGCGCCGCGGTGGTGGTGGAGGGCGTCGAAGCAGCCTCGGTCGTCGGCGGTTGCGTGGGCCTCGCCGCCCTCGTGGTCGTTGGCCGCCTGGCCGTGGATGTCGTCTCGGCCTCGTCGTCCGATCCGCGAACTCCGCACGACGCCAGCATGACGATGAGGGCGAGCCCGACGACCGACGACAGGGAGCGGAGGAACCACGGTCGCTGCATCACCGCGGCAGGGTAACCAATTGCCCCCGAGGGGCAATCGTCCGTCCTCAGCGGGCCGCCGTCGACGACCCGTGAGCACGAGCACGCTTTCGATGATCGACATCGTCGAGTCGGCGGTCGCGAGGGGGACGCCACCGCCAGTGAACGCGAGCGACTGGGTCAGTCGCTCCGACACCGCCCGGAGAAGGTGCAGAGGAAGGTCGTGAAACGCGACGCATCGTGACGCTGCCTCATGGGTAGCGTCGTCGGATGCCGAGCCGCCAGGAGGACAGCGATGCCCGACCCGACGACCGAGCCCACCACCACCCGACTCCCCGGCCTCGGGACCCGACTCGATCTCACCGACGTCGACGCACGGGCGGTCCAGGTCATCCGTCGGAAGGACGGGGTGGTGGACATCCACACCGAAGGCAGCCCGACCATCGAGCTCGATGCAGCCGCGGCCCGGGCCGCGGGCGCCTTCATGAGCGGCCATTTCCTGTTGCCGCTGGACCTGGCCGAGCGGGTATCCGACGTCCTGGGTGGGCTGGTGTTCGACTGGGTCCGGCTGCCACGAGGAGCGACTGCGATCGGCCACTCCATCGAGGAGCTCGAGATTCGCGTTCGGACCGGCGTCACGATCGTCGCGATCCTTCGCGGTTCGCTCCCGCTCATCACCCCAGATCCCCAGACCGTGCTCATGGCCGGCGACGATCTGGTCGTGGCCGGACGGGCGGGGGACCTCGAGGCATTGACCACCTACGTCCTCGAGGGCCGATGATGGGACACGAGCTGATCGTCCTCGGCCTCGCGTTCCTGCTCGCCGGTCTGCTGGCGCGAGCGGGCCGACGCGTCGGACTTCCCACGATCCCGCTGTTCATGGCCGCCGGGATCCTCGTCGGGCCGAACACCCCGGGACCCGTCCTCTTCGAACACCCCGAGGACCTCGAGCTCCTGGCGGCATTCGGGCTGATCTTCCTGCTCTTCTACTTGGGCGTGGAGTTCTCCTTCGAGGACCTCACCAGCGGGGGCGGGCGGCTGCTCGCCTCGGCAGGTCTGTACCTGGGCCTCAATCTCAGCGCCGGGCTGGCGTTCGGGTTCGCCCTCGGGTGGGGCACCAAGGAGGCCTTCGTCATCGCCGGCGCGACCGGCATCTCGTCGTCGGCGATCGTGACCAAGCTCCTCGTCGAGCTCCGAAGACTCGCGAATCCCGAGACGCGCCTGATTCTCGGGATCATCGTGCTCGAGGACTTGTTCCTCGCTCTCTACCTGGCCGCCCTGGCACCGGTCCTCGGTCAGGCCGACAGCATGGGCGAGGCCGTCTGGTTGTTCGCGCGGGCGTTCGCGTTCCTCGTCGTGTTGTTCCTCGTCGCCCGCTACGGGTCGGACTGGGTCGGCAAGGTGATCGTCGCGCGAGACGACGAGCTGCTGGTGGTGTTGTTCGTCGGGTTCGCGCTCCTCGTCGCCGGCGTCGCCTTCCAGCTCGGGGTGTCGGATGCGATCGGCGCCTTCATGGCCGGCCTCGTGCTCGCCGGCACGGTGGCTGCGAAACGGATCGAGCGACTGGTACTCCCATTGCGCGACGCGTTCGCGGCGCTGTTCTTCTTCGCCTTCGGTTTGTCCATCGATCCGACCGACATTGGCGGGGTCGTCGCGCCGGCCGCGGTCGCGATCGTGATGTCGCTCTTCCTCGCCTTGGTGGCGGCGATCGGCGCCGCGCGCCTCAACGCGCTCGACCGGCAGGCCGCCGCCAACGTCGCGAGCTCGGTGGTGGCCCGAGGCGAGTTCGCGCTGATCCTCGTCGCGCTCGCAGCCGACGCCGGCCTCGACGCGCGACTCACGCCGTTCATCGCGGTGTACGTGCTCACCCTCGCGGTGGTGAGCCCGATCCTCGCCACCCATTCGACCTGGGTCGCCCGACTGATCCCAAGGCGAATGCTGCCGGCGGCTCGACCGTCGCTCAGCCGGGAACCGACCCCGACAGGGTCGCGATGATGACCCGGCGGGTGTCGGCCGGGTCGATCACGTCGTCGATCTCGAAGTGGGAGGCGATGTTCAGCGCGCTGCCCCGCTCGTAGGCGAGGGCGATCATCTCGGCCTCGGTCCGGGCCCGTTCGTCGGGGTCGTCGATCGCCTCGAGCTCCTTGCGAAAGCCGAGCCGCACGGCGCCTTCGAGGCCCATCCCCCCGAACTCGCCGGTCGGCCAGGCCACGCACAGGTCGGGAGCCTTCAGCGAGCCGCCGCCCATCGCCTGCGCGCCCAGCCCGTAGCACTTGCGGAGCACGACCATGACGAGCGGCACGGACAGGTTCGCCGCGACACGAAACATCCGGCCGGCCCGTCGCACTGTGGCCTCGCGCTCCGCCTCGGCACCGACCATGAAACCGGGCGTGTCACACAGCGACACGACCGGCAGCGAGAACGTGTCGCACAGCTCGAGGAAGTCCGCCGCGGCATCACAGGCCGCCGCATCGATCGCACCGCCGAGGTGCTCGGGATCGTTCGCGAACACGCCCACCGCGCGTCCGCCGATCCGCGCCAGCGACGTGACCATCCCTGGAGCGACGCCGCGTCGCAGCTCGATCACCGAGGCCGTGTCGGCGAGCAGCTCGATCACTCGACGCACCTCGTAGACCCGGGTCCGTCGTTCCGGCACCACGTCACGGAGCAGCGACTGGTCCGCGGCATCGGCCACGCCGGGCGTGCCGGTCAGCCCAGTACCCATGAGCAGGGCGAGCGCCGACTTCGCGATCGACACGGCGTGGGCCTCGTCGGACGCCACCACGTCGACCGTCCCGTTGGCGGCCTGCACCCCGATCGGGCCGATCTCGGTCGGTGCCACCGCGCCCAGCCCACCGCCCTCGATCATCGCCGGGCCGCCCATCCCGATGTGGGAATCCTCGGTCGCGATCACGACGTCGCACATTCCGAGCAGTGCCGCGTTCCCCGCGAAGCAGTACCCGGCGGCGATGCCGACCAGCGGGACCTTGCCCGCGAGCTGGGCGAAGAGCTCGAAGGCGGGGACCTCGAGTCCCGACACGCCCGTCGCGTCGACGTCGCCGGGGCGC
>DATEEV010000227.1:0-10067 GCA_035281005.1 Microthrixaceae bacterium
GCCGGCGCCGAACTTCACCGACGAGCTCCGCCAGTTGACCCGCGAGGACCGGCTCTTGAACCGGTACCTCGACTTCTACCTGCCGTACCTCGGCGGTGAGCGCATCTTCGATCGGACCAACACCGACGCGGTCGTCGGGAGCCGCTGCGACCTTCCGCTCGACCCGGCCGAGCAACGGGCGATCGTCACCACCTGGCTGGCACAGGACGACGTCGTGGTGGGCGGCACTCGACCCTGATGCCGAGCGCCGCCGCGGCGCTCGATCAGGCCTGCGGGTCGGTGGTCCGGTAGTCGCCGAAGGGCTCGTCGCGTCGCTGGAGGGCCTCGGTGAGGCCGCCCTGCATCTCGCGGACGAACTCGTGCATCGAGCGCTGCTTGGTGCCGAGCGCACACAGCTCGGTGCCGGTGCGGATCGCGGTGCGGAGCCCCATGACCTCCATGCCCCGGTGCACCACGCGCTTGTTCAGCTGTGCGATGTCGGGCGGGATCTTCGCCACCCGCTCGGCGACCGCGACCACCTCGTCGCCGAGGCGTTCGGCAGGGAAGGCCCGGTTCGCCCATCCGAGCTCCACGGCCTCGACGCCGGAGATCGCGTCGCCGGTCAGCATCATCTCCATCGCGGCGCGCATGCCGCAGAGCCAGGCGTGGAAGTGCATGTCGGGCACGCCGAAGCGCACGGCCGGGTAGCCGATCTGGGCGTCCTCGGCGACGTAGACGAGGTCGCACCCCGTGGCGAGCTCGCTGCCTCCCGCGAGGCAGTAGCCGTGCACCTGGGCGATGACCGGCTTGGCCAGGTCCCAGATGCTCATCCACCCCTCGGTCACGTGGCGTGGCCACTGACCGTCACCGCCGGGGGTGTAATACGGCATCTCCTGGCCGGCGTTGCCGTCGCCGAGCTCGTAGCCCGCCGAGAAGCACGAGCCGGCGCCGCGCACGATCTGCACCCTGACGTCTCGATCGGCGTCGCCTGCCCGCAATGCCTCGAGGATCGCTCCCCGCAGGGCATGGTTGAGCGCGTTGCGCTTCTCGGGCCGGTTCAGCGTGATGCGGCGCACCTGCGGCGCGGGCTCATCGATGAGGACGACGTCGTCAGCCATCTCTCGGTCAGACCATGACGTTCTGGCCGGCACCGCGCCGCAGCGCGCTGTTCGGCTTCTCCGGGAGCTCGGTGAGCGGCCGGCCGAGCTCCTCGACCGTCGGTCCGTACTCCGCGACGAGCGGTGCGAGCGCGTCGAGGTCGAAGTCGTAGAGCTTGGCGGCGTTCTCGCCGAGGATGGCGCGCTTGTCAGCCTCGGGCATGTCGATCATGACCTGGCGGAGGTGCTCGCGGGTGAACGGGCCGGTGCCCTCGTCGTGGGGGTAGTCGCTCCCCCACATCAGCCGACCCGGCTGCAGCAGCTGGTCGCGTGCCGCGAGGTCGGACTTCGACGGGAAGCTCGCGCCGACCCACACGTTCTGGGCGAAGTACTCACTCGCCGACTTCGGCAGGGCCGTGCCCTCGGCGTACTTCAGCTCACCGATGGCGCCCTTGGCGACGCTCGCGATGACGCCGTCGAGGTGCTTGAGCATCGGGCCGAATTGCGCGAGGCCGGACTCGGTGATGACGAACTTCATGCGGGGGAACCGCTCGAACACTCCCGACAACAGCATGTGGACCAGGTTGCGGTTCCCGTAGAACGGGATCTCGGCGACCATGATCATCGGCACCGCCGGCTGACGCCCGTAGTCGGGCGAGCCGGTCCCACCGTGCAGGTGCACCGGGATGTCGAGGTCCTGCAGCACCGCCCACAGCCGGTCGTATTCGGGGTCGTAGAGCGGCCGGACCCACTTCACGTCCGGCGCGATCGTCGGCAGCAACACGCCACCGCGAAGGCCCTGCTCCTTGATCCAGGTGGCATCGGCGATCGCATCGTCGATGTCGTTGAGGAAGATCTGGCCGATCCCGGCCCGGCGCTCGGGGCGACGACCGCAGAAGTCGACGAGCCACCGGTTGTGCGCATGGATGCCGGCGCGGCGCCGCTCGTAGTCCTCCGGCTTGGGCGGCCCGGCGAAGAGCACGAACGCCGGCCAGAACGGCGGGACCGTGTTGGGGAAGAGCACCTCGCCGACCACGCCGTCGGCCAGCTCGTCGGCGTCACGACGGTCGTCGTCCCAGTTGCGAACCCGCAGATCGTCGTTGCGCAGGTCCTTCCACGGGTTCTTGTACTTCTCCCGCCATGCGTCGAACTCGTCGCGCCATTGCGGATCGAGGAACTCCCGGTACTGCGCATGACTCCCACCCGCATGAGTGTCCGCCGAGATGATCGTGTAGTTGGGTGACCTCGTCATTGCCACTGCCCCCTTCGGTTGCGCCGCCATTCTCACCCAAGTAGGCGCGGACCCCCGAATCACGCCACGGCGGCCCGGAGCTCCCGCTTGAGCAGCTTGCCGGTTGCGTTGCGCGGCAGCGGATCGGTCCGGAACAGCACCGTCGACGGGACCTTGAAGTAGGCCAGCCTCGCGGCCACGTGCTCCTGGAGATCGCGCGCCGAGACCGTGGCGCCCTCCTTCAGCACCACGACGGCCGCGACCTCCTCACCCAACTCGGCGTCGGGAAGGCCGATGACGGCGACATCGCCGACTGCCGGATGCGCGAAGAGGGCTGCTTCGATCTCGGCGCAGTAGACGTTCTCCCCACCCCGGATGATCACGTCCTTGAGGCGGTCGACGACGTAGACGTAGCCGTCCTCGTCGACGCGGCCCAGGTCACCGCTGTGGAACCACCCGTCGGTGAACGCCTCGGCGGTCGCGGCCTCCATGTTCCAGTAGCCACGAGACACCGTCGGCCCCGAGAACCAGAGCTCACCCACCTCCCCGGGCACGACGTCGGTGCCGTTCGCCGGGTCGACGCCGCGAACTCGCGTCACCGGGAAGCACGCGCCGACGCTGCTCGAATGGCCGAGGTAGTCCTTGCCGACGTTGAGCGTGACGGCCCCCGTGGTCTCGGTGAGGCCGTACCCGTTGGATGGCGCGACGCTCGAGGCGAACGTCGTGTCGATGCGTTCGACGAGGTCGGGCGGAACGGGGGCGCCCCCCGAGGCCAGGGTGCCGAGGCTGGAGACGTCGTACTGCTCGAGGAGCGGCGATTCGAGCAATTGGCGAAGCAGCGTCGGGACCGCCGCCATGTTGGTGACCCGCTCGCGCTCGATCAGGGCCAGGGCTTCCTCGAGGTCCCACTTGTACTGGAGCACGGTCTTGACCGCGAATCCGGTGTTGATGCAGATCGTGTTCAGTCCGCCGATGTGGAAGAACGGGTAGGTCAACAGCGCGCACTGGGGGTACGAAGCGCGCTGGGAAGGCCTGGTGGACCCGCGGGCACGGGCCAGCGCGGCGCCGACCGCACCGTTGAACGCGGTGTTGAAGAAGGTCGAGACGTGGTTCCGGTGCGTGCCGACCGCGCCCTTCGGGACGCCGGTCGTCCCTGATGTGTAGACGATCGTGGCGTCGTCGTCGGGGTGGATCGCGCCATCGGGCATCGAGGCCGCGGGATCCAGAGAGGCGGGGACCTCATCCCAGTCCAGGTCGCCCGCCGCGAGCTGGCCGTCGTGGCGGACCACTACCGCCGGGACGCCACGTGCCTCCAGGTCCCCCGACATCCGGTCGTAGCGCTCGCCGTCGACCACCGCGAGCGCGGCGCCGCTGTCGCCGATCGCGTAGTCGAGCTCCGGGCCGGTCCACCACGCGTTCAATGGAACGACCACGGCGCCGAGCACCTGGGTCGCCCAGAACGTGATGATGAACTCGGGGTAGTTCCGCATCCCGATCGCGACGCGATCGCCCTTCGCCACCCTTCGCTCTCTGGCCATCCACTGCGCCAACCCGGCGACGAGTCGCAGGTGCTCGTCGAAGGTCCACCGCTCGTCGCCGAAGACGAGAAAGTCTCGCTCGCCATGAGCCCTGGTGCCGAGCAGGACATCGCGCAACGTCGACGGGGCTGCGGCCCACACCGGCGTCGAGCGGCCCTGTACCTCCGCCTCGCCGACCTCGAACATCGATCCGGAGGCTGTCAGCCCTGCGATCACGTCGTCGCGGCTCAGGTTTCCTTCATTCACGATGCTGCAGGTTACGGAGCAGGGCCGCGGTCTGACCCCGGCGGGCTCAGATCGAGCGGCCCGAGCCCTCCCAGTATGGACGGCGGAGGTCCTTCTTCGGGAGCTTGCCCGTCGGAGTGCGGGGGAGCGGACCGAAGTCGAACGATCGGGGCACCATGTAACCCGCGAGCTGATCGCGACAGAACCGCTGGAGCTCTCTCTCCAGTTCCTCCGTCGGCTCGAGGCCCTCGGTGAGCTCGACGGCAGCCTTGACCTCCTCGCCGAACTCGTCGTTCGGAATGCCGAACACGGCCACGTCGACGACGGAGGGATGGGTGATGAGCGCGGCCTCGATCTCGGCGGGGTAGATGTTCACGCCACCCGAGATGATCATGTCGATCTTGCGGTCGGAGAGGAACAGGTAGCCGTCGTCGTCCACGTAGCCGACGTCACCGAAGGTGAAGACCCCCGGCTCGAGATGTGCCGCGGCGGTCTTCTCGCTGTCGCCGAGGTACTCGAAATCAGCGCCGAGCAGGTTGCGCAGGTAGATCTGGCCGATCTGGTTGGGGCCCAACTGCTCCCCGTCGTCTCCCACGATCAGCACCTCGGTGGTCGGCAGCGGCGGGCCGACCGTGCCGGGCTTCGACAGCCACTGCTCGGAGGTGACCGTCGTGCCCGCGCCGCCGCTCTCGCTCGCGCCGTACATCTCCCTGAGGACCGGGCCCCACCACTCGATCATCCGGCGCTTCACCTCTGGCGGGCAGGGCGCGGCGGTGTGGTACACGACCTCGAGGCTCGACCCGTCGAAGGCCGACCGGACGTCGTCGGGGAGATTCAACAGGCGGACGAAGTGGGTGGGCACCGCGTAGACCGTGTCCAGGCGATGCTCGTCGATCATCCGCAGGGTCTCCTCGGCGTCCCACTTCCGCCGCATGAAGATGGTCGAACCCAGGGTCGCCGGCACCAGGCTGAACACGAGCGGGCCCGCGTGGTAGATCGGCGAGTTGCACAGGACCCGACCGTCGCCGGTGGGCAGGCCGAGCAGCTGGAGGAACAGCGTCATCGTGGCCCGAATGTCGCGAGGGTCGATCCCGACCGGGACCAGGCTCGACCGCACGCCCTTCGGCCGCCCCGTGGTGCCCGACGTGTAGAACATCGTGGCGCCCGCGCCCTGATCGGCCGGCTCATCGGTCGAGCCCGATGCCAACAGGTCCTCGTAGTCGTGGAAGCCACCGAACGCGCCACCGAACCCGACCCGGATGTCGACGCCGGCCCGCTCGGCGGCGTCGACGGCCAGCTCCGCGAATTCGGCGTCGGCGACGAGCGCCTTGGCTCCGGAGTTCTCGAGCACGTAGGCGATCTCGTCTGCGGAGAAGTGCCAGTTGATCGGCACCGTCGTCCACGAGGCACACGAGTTCGCGCCGATGACCTCGGCCCACTCGTGGCGATTGCCCCCGAGGAGCCCGACCACCTCGCCGGCTTCGAGACCGAGGCCGCGCATCGCGTGGATCCACTGGTTCTGACGCCCCGTGACCTGGGTCCAGGTGAGCTCGGCGAACTCGTCGGAGATCGCCAAGTCGTCACCCTTGGACTCGGCGATCTCCCGTGCAGTGACCGTCATACCGGTCGCTCCCCTCACTCCGTCCCCTCGGGCGAGGCTAGATCAGTCCATTCGGCAGGGCGCGCTCGTTCGAGGCTCGTCTCGGCGCCGATGAGCGGCGCAGGTCAAACCTGGACGACGCCTCGCGGGAGCATGGTCATTCCTTGCTTTCCAGGGTGCGGTCACGTGGCACCATCCCTGAGCATTCGCGAGAGGATCGTCCGGCCGAGTTCGACCCCGTCGTCGATCGCGACTGCCGGAGTTGAAGATCGCACGGTGATCGATCGCCGTGTTTCTCGCAGGGCGTCGAACTGGCCGCCGAGCTGGGCGCGATCGATCTCCTCGGCGTTCATCCAATGACTCAACAGACGGTGGACCACGTCGTCGAGCCCGACGGCATGAGCCACGACCGCGGCAGTGCTGATGAACTCGAGCAGCCGTTCGGGTGACTCCAGCCTCATGGCGAGGTCACAGGAGGCCAGCGCATGGCTGGCAGCCGTAGCGACGTCCCCCCTGCTGGCCGCGATCTGGGCGACGGCGCAGAGGCCGGAACTCAGTTGCCATGGATCCTCAGCGCCGCGAGAGGTAGCGAGAAGCTCACTGGACAACTCGTCGGCGCTCGCCGAGCGTCCGGCACGCTCCTCGAGGAACATCTGAATGCGGAGCCCCTCGCCGAGTGCCTGATGGAGGCCGAGCTCGCGCCCAAGGGCCGCCGCCCGCTCAGCGTGCCCGCGAGCGACGTGAAGTTCGTCACGGGCGTACGCGTCACCCGCCAGCAAGGCGGAACACCATGCAACGCCAGCCTCCAGTCGCTCCCGCTCGTAGATCGAGAGGGCCTCGGTGATCCACGCGGTCGCCGGCCGTCCGTCCACGTCGATGGCCCAGGCCGCTCGACCCAGCCATGTCAACGTCCACGCTTCGCGCTTCGGATTGCAGTCCGCTTGATAGAGATCGAGTGCTTCCATCAGGAGCGGTACGGAATGTTCGTACTCCAGCCGATCCTGATGCATCATGCCGGCGACGACCAGCACGCCGGCGCGGCTCGAGGGTCGCACGTCGTGGGGCAGGGCACCGAGTGCGAGCGTGCACCAGTGGAGGGCGTCGGGCTGACCGATGCTGAACCAAACGTCACCGAGCCGGATGATCACTCGCGCCGCGCTCTCGGCGTCGCCGTGCTGGATCGCCCAGTCGATCGCCCGCACGATGTTCGCGTGCTCGCTCCGCTCCTGGCGGAGCGCGACGTCTGGTGCCGAGGAGTACTCGCTCGCGATGCCTCTGGCCATTCCAGTGACCCACCTCAGCTGACGCCTCGAAACCAGGTCGAGCTCCTCGGCTGCCTCCAGCCGGTCCTGGGCGTACTGGCGAATCGGCTCGAGCAGTCGGAGACGAATGCCCCCCTCGGCCGACATCTCTGCAACGAGCGACTTGGTCGCGAGGGACTCGAGGGCGTCCACCACGCTCGCCCCGTCGAGGTCGTCGCCCGCCACAACAGCCCGAGCTGCAGGCATCGTGAAGCCACCGACGAAGACGGCGAGCCTGCGGAAGGCCGAGCGCTCGACATCGTCGAGCAAGTCATGGCTCCAGTCGAGCGTCGAGCGCAGGGTGCGGTGACGGTCGGGGCGTCCTCGTCCCCGCTCGATCAGGAGCGAGAGCAGATCATCAACGTCGGCGGCCAACTCCGCAGGTGAGTACACCCGCAGTCGAGCGGCGGCGAGCTCGATCGCGAGCGGGATGCCCTCCACGGCCGCGCAGATGCGTCTGATGGCATCGAGGTCGTCGTCACTGAACCGGTGCGGGCGCCGACATCGGTCGACGAACAGGTCGACAGCGGATCGGGGAGGAAGTGGGCCGATGACGTACTCGAGTTCTCCCGGGAGACCGAGCGGCTCGCGGCTCGTCGCGAGGAGCCGCAGGCCGGGGCAACCGGCGAGCAACTCAAAGGCCAGCTGTGCCGCTCCCACGAGGACGTGCTCGCAGTTGTCCAGCACCAACAAGGCTTCGCCGGTGACAAGGTGTTCCTTCAGGGCGACCAGCGGATCGCCGTGGCCACGGAGGCCCAATGCGGCGACGACCGTCGCGGCCACGATCTCATCGCCTTCGGTCGTCGAAAGGTCCACGAAGTTCGTTCGACGGTGCGCGACCTCGATCGACGTCGCCACCTCGAGCGCGAGTCGCGTCTTGCCGCTCCCGCCCGGCCCGACAAGGGTGACCAGCCGCTGGTCCTGGAGGTGCCCGCGTAGCTCCGCCAGCTCAGAGTCGCGCCCGAAGAAGCGATCGGTACACGACGGGAGTCGGCCTCCTGTGCCGTGCGTCGGCGGCGCGACGGGTGCATCGTCCGCCCACCGGAATGCAGCGGCCGGGACGGGAGGCAGGCCCTTGAGGTCGAGGGTGCCGATCTCGACGAGATCATGCCGGAGGGCCGGATCGACGAGCGAGCCGGTCATCGCGGAAAGCAGGACCTGTTCGGGCTCGGCGACGGAGCACAGCCGCGCGGCCTCCACCGCAGCGATGCCGTGGTAGTCGCCGGCCACCTTCACGACATCGCCCGCGCTGACGCCGATTCGTACTTTCAGGTCGACATCCACACCCGGGTCCACTTCGCGGAGACCTCCTTGGATGAGGCGTGCAGCGTTGAGGGCGTCCGCGGCCACGTCGAACACCGCCATACATCCGTCGCCGGTGTGCTTGACGACCGTCCCGCCGAGGTGCTCGACGTGGTTCCTGATCAATGCGTCGTGCAGATGGAGAACCGAGAGGTAGCGATCGTGGCCCAGGCGTACCAAGAGCTCCGTCGACCCGACGATGTCAGTGAACATCACGGTTCGGGCGGGCGCGGTCATTCCCCGACCGGTTCGTCGAACCCGATCAGCGGGCCAAGCCCCATCGGGCATCGCATCGCGCGTTCCACCTGGCCATGGTCTCCGGTCCCGGGCGTCGTGGCAATCGGCTACGACACGCACCAACGCTCGTTCGCGTTCTGGTCGACTCCCTGATGAGTTGGCTCCCCTAGCCGGTGATCCTGTTCAGCGCCCGACCCACGAGTCCGGTGCGGCCGGGCAGGACCCGAGCGAAGACGTCGAGGGCGCGGGCATCAGGACCAAGCAGCACGCGGACCCGGTCGTGCTCGATGGCTCGGACGATCTGACGGGCCGCCGCCTCTGGTGGCCGGCGCAGGTAGGGCGCGATGGCGGTCCTCCCGAACGCAGCCAGACGTTCGGCCTGGGCGCCGCGGGCGCGTTCCATGATGTCGGTCCCCACCGCTCCAGGGAACAGCGTGCTCACGCCCACGTTGGTGCCGACGAGCTCGCCGCGCAGCGCCTCGGTGAACGACCGCACGGCGCCCTTGGTCAGGGAGTACGTGGCGTTCTGGGGGATGCCGGCGAATGCCGCCATGCTCGAGACGTTCACGATGTGAGCCTCGTCGGACTGACGCAGCAGCGGCAGGAAGTAGTGGCACCCGTGCAGCATCCCGAACACGTTGATGCCGACGATCCACCGGATCGTGTCGAGGCTCTCGTCCGCGAACTGCCCGACCGACAGCACCCCCGCGTTGTTCACCAGGATGTGGCAGGCGGAGTGGGCGGCGAGCACCTCGTCGGGGAGCTCGGCCATGCGCTCGGCGCTGGACACGTCGGCCACGTGGGCCGACGCCTTGGCACCGCCTCGCTCCACCGCCTCCAAGGTCCCGGCCAGGCCGGTCGCATCGACGTCGACGAGCGCGAGGGCGCAGCCCTTGTCCGCGAGCTCGAGCGCGGTGCAACGTCCGATGCCGCTGCCCGCGCCGGTGACTACCGCGACGCGACCGATCAACTGGTGCATCGTCGCGTCCCTACTGGCCCGGGTCGGCGTCGGATTCGGACTCCTCGTCGGAGCTCTCGTCGTCCTTCTCCTCGGCGGCCTTCTTCTCGGCAGCCTCGCGCTTCTTCTTGTTCTCAACGAGCTCGCGGAAGTCGACCCGGGGGTACAGCGGCCTCGGCTGCACACCCCAGACATCCTGGGACGTCGTCTGGTTCTCGGCCTCGCCCGTGCCACCGAGGGGTGGCGAGTCGAGGTCGGCGGTCTCGCACTCACGGGTGTCGTCGTTGTACATCACCTTCTGCAGCTCGTCGCAGACCTCGGCCGGCGACAGGGTCGGCACGCCGTACCAGATCGCCAGCAGTGGAAAGGTCAGGGCTCCCTCGATGACGAGCCCGAACAGCAGCACGTAACAGATCCGCCGGATGATCGTGTGCATTCGGGCCCACTGCGGTTGCGTGCCGAGCGGGAGGTCCTCTTCTGACTTCGTAGCCATCGCTGTCTCCCTCTCTCAGTCCGTGAAGATCTCGCGGTTGACGGTGTGCAGGTACGGGATCGCGATGAAGGGCGTGATGTAGAAGATGTCGTAGATCCACCACCCG
>DATEEV010000228.1:0-3096 GCA_035281005.1 Microthrixaceae bacterium
CACCGGCGCGCTGTACCCGCCGAAGAAGTTCTTCGGTGCGGCCCGCAACGTCGAGGAGGGCGGTTCGCTGACCATCCTCGCGACCGCGCTCGTCGACACCGGCTCCAAGATGGACGAGGTCATCTTCGAGGAGTTCAAGGGAACCGGGAACATGGAGCTGCGCCTCGACCGTCGCATGGCCGATCGCCGGGTGTACCCGGCGATCGACGTCGACGCCTCGTCCACCCGGCACGAGGAGCTCCTCTTCGATCGGGATCAGCTCCAGCAGGTCTGGAAGCTCCGCCGGGTCCTCTCCGGACTGGCGGCGGACGGCAGCGGGGGCGCGAGCCTCGAGCTGCTGATCGACCGCATGCGGACGTTCTCGTCGAACGAGCAGTTCCTCGCCGAGATCGGCAAGGCCGGGACCCCGACATGACGCTGACTGTCGCCGCCCCCCCGTTCCCACCTAGCATCGAAGGTCGCTATGAAGGCTGACATCCACCCCGCCTACCGGTACGTGGTCTTCCAGGATTCGTCCTCGGGTGACACGTTCCTCACCCGCTCGACGATCGACACGTCCGACACGATCGAGTGGGAGGACGGCAACACCTACCCGCTCGCGAAGGTCGAGATCTCGGCGTTCACGCACCCGTTCTTCACCGGGCAGATGAAGATCGTCGACACCGCCGGGCGTGTCGAGCGGTTCGAGCGCCGTTACGGCGCCCGCCGCAAGAAGTCCAAGTCAGCCGAGTGACCCCACTCCTCGAACTGAACTAGCCCGCCGTGGCCCTCGCGGACGACCAGCGCGGTCGTCTCCGGCAGGCGAAGCTCGCCGGGCTGGTCCGCGGCCACGTGGGCCCTCTCGATGACGGGGAGGGTGGTGTCCCTGGAGGGTTCCCCGGAGGGGCGACGCTGCGGGACGGCGACCGCGGCTGGGTGCTGATCGACGACGGCGTCGGCCCGCGGTCGGTGGGCGGCGCGCTGTTGTGGGGCTCGCGGTCGGGGATCACCGATCTCGGCGTCATCGTCGAGACCACCGACGGTGTCCTGCTCGCCGATCTCGCCCGCCGAGCGTCGTGGTTCGAGCCACGCCCGGCGGTGTTCCGAGTTGCGGGCACGTCTCTCGAGACGGTCACGCCGTCGGATCCGCCAGAGGTCCGGCCGGCGCCGCCCGACATCGGCGGGCTCGTCGACCTCCTGCTCGATGCCGACCTGGAGGTGGTCGTCGAGCACGGAATCGTGCGAGGCGAGGTGCTCGGGCTCGAGGTCGCCCGCATCGTGACGACCCCGACCGGGTCCGAGATGGACGTCGAGCCTGGCGGTCCGCTGCTCGAGGTCGGTGTCGGCAAGTTCGACCGCGTGACCGCGGCGATGATGTATGCCCACCTTCCGACGGCCGGGGCGCTCGGCGCGGTGATCGAGGAGGTGCGCCGCCATCGCTACCCGGGCGCGCCGCCCCACCCCGTTCGCGACCTGTGCCGGGAACGGTGGCTGCGCCATGCCGTGATCGCCGACCCCGCCGTCCTCGGACTGCGGTCGCTGTCGGCCGTCGAGACCACGGTCGAGCGGGACAGCCTCCGCGAGTTCCATCCCGCGGTCGCGCTCGGAACCGACGAGACCGGCCGTTCGTCTCTCGTCGCGTGCACGTATGGCGTCGACATCGACCTGTTGCCGATGGCCGCCGACGCCCGAGCGGTGCACGCGACCGACGCCGCGCTGGTCATCGTGGCGCCGGAGGTGCTGCCCGACGCGATCCGTCAGCTCGCGGAACGACTCCCCGGCGAGGTCCGGTTCGCGAAGATTGCTGCGCCCTGGTCGTGACGCGCCTTCGAGTCGGCGACGTCTCGCTGGTCTCCGCCGAGCAGGTCGCCGAGCTCAGCGGCGGGCGGGTCGCCGCTGCCCACGCATCCTCGGCGACCGGATCTACCTCGGGCTCCGAGACGCCCAGCCCGCTGACACGCCCACGGCAGCAGCAGATCGCCCCTCTCTCACCCCGGCCTTCGCCGGCTGACCCGATCCGCTGACCCGATCCGCTGCAGCGCTCGACTGAGGTCACCGGGCGACGTCGCCGGTAGCCTCGCAACCCGTGTTGGAACGGGTCGTCGCCTTGGAACGGGAGCTCAGTGAGCTCGACGCGGCCATGGCCGACCCCGAGGTGCTCGCCGACCAGACACGACTCGTGACGATGTCACGGCGACGCAAGGAGCTCGAGCCGGTCGTCGCGGCCGGCGTCGAGCTCCGGCGCGTCACCGACGACCTCGACACCGCGCGCGACATGCTCACCGAGCTCAGCGGGGACGACCGCGAGGAGATGCGGGCCGAGGTCGACCAGCTCGAGGCGCGCGCGGCCGAGCTCGAAGCCGAGCTGCGGTTGCTGTTGCTGCCGCGGGATCCCAACGACGCGCGCAACGTCATCGTCGAGATCCGCGGGGCGGAAGGAGGCGAGGAGGCGAACCTCTTCGCGGGCGACCTCTATGGGATGTACCGGGGCTTCGCCCAACGCCGGGGATGGTCGCTCCAGGTGCTCTCCTCGACCCCGTCGGACCTGGGTGGCCTCACCGAGGTGACGTTCCTCGTGGGCGGTGACGGCGTGTGGTCGCGGATGAAGCACGAAGGCGGTCCGCACCGGGTGCAGCGGGTGCCGGTCACCGAGTCGCAGGGGCGCGTGCACACCTCGTCCGCGACGGTGTCGGTGTTGCCCGAGGCAGAGGAGGTCGACGTGCGGATCGACCCGGGGGACCTCGAGATCGACGTCTATCGCTCGTCGGGCCCCGGCGGGCAGTCGGTCAACACGACCGACTCCGCCGTGCGCATCACGCACAAGCCGAGTGGGCTGGTGGTGTCGATGCAGGACGAGAAGTCCCAGCTCCAGAACAAGGCGCGCGCGATGCAGGTGCTCCGCTCGAGGTTGTTGAAGCTGGAGCAGGACCGTCAGTCCGCCGAGCTGTCCGACGCCCGCCGGGCCCAGATCGGCGGAGGTGGCCGGTCGGAGAAGGTGCGCACCTACAACTTCAAGGAGAACCGGGTCTCGGACCACCGCATCGGGCTGACCGTGTACAACCTCGACAAGGTCCTCGCCGGCGAGCTCGACGAGATCAGCGATGCGCTCGTGCACGA
>DATEEV010000229.1:0-6077 GCA_035281005.1 Microthrixaceae bacterium
GCTGCGTATTGACCAGGGATGCCGGCGACCTCCATCTGGTGATCGAGGTCGCTGCGTATTGACCAGGGATGCCGGCGACCTCCATCTGGTGATCGAGTCCCACGCCCGCCGACTCGAGGATGGCGACGAGCTCACACGCGCGTCGAGCGCGTTCGAGCGGGTCTACGGGTGGTCGACCAGCGTTGCCGGGGATCAGCTCGACGCCGAGTTCGGCGCGCCGACCTCGGGCGGTCCGCCGTACGCGGTGTTCGAGATCACCCCGATCATCGCGTTCGGCTTTCCGACCGACGGCGAGACCACCACGCCGACCCGCTGGCGATTCGACGGCTGACGCATCTGCCGGCGATGTTTCACGAGGTCGGGTTCGAGTAGGTACGGCTCGGCACGATCAGCACGGCCGCTCGTCGCTCGTCGGTCATGACCCGGTCGAAGGTGTCCCAGTCGTCGTGGGTGCCACCGGCAGCCCGGAAGATGACCTGACGCAGCCTCCGCAGGGCCTCGTCGTCGACGTCGGGGTGTGGGTCCTCCGGACCGATGATCTCCGCGATCCCCTCGACGGTCGCCCATCGCCAGCCCGCCCTGGCCACGATCGTGGCCCGCCCGTCGACTCGGAGGTGCGCGAGCTTGCGAGCGCCGCCGGCGGAGACGAACCCCACGACCGGCTTGCCGGTCAGCGGATGGGAAACCACGCCCGCGTTGACCACGGTCGACTGGACCGAGCCGTCGCGCCGTACGGTGCAGAGCACGCAGAGCCCGTGATCGCGTGGCACCAGCTCGGCGAACGCAGCGAGATCCGTCATCGGCTCACAACTCCCAGGGCCATACTCGAATCATGAGGGCTAGAGTCGATCTCGTCCAAGGAGAAACCCGTGGAGAGCGGTGCGCTCGTCAGAGTGCTCGACACGAGGAGGCCGCATGGGCCCGAGATCGGTGCCATCTCGAGGTGGACGGGGGATCTCCTTCGACGCGCCCGAACATCAACAGTCGATGACAACCCAGTAGCCCAGAAGAGGAGCAAGACACGTGTCAGACGTTGGCAGCGAGAGCGAGAACCCGGCGATCCCGTCACCGACTCCCAAGCCGAGTCGGCCGCATTCGAACAAGGACTGGTGGCCGGACCAGCTGGACCTGTCGGTACTGCGGCAGCACACGCCGCAGGTCGGGCCGATGGGCGACGACTTCGCCTATGCGGTGGAGTTCGCCAACCTCGACGTCGAGGCCTTGAAGCGCGACGTCTTCGACGTGATGACCAACTCGCAAGAGTGGTGGCCGGCGGACTACGGCCATTACGGCCCATTGTTCATCCGCCTGACCTGGCACGCGGCCGGCACGTACCGGATCCATGACGGCCGCGGTGGCGGCGGCGAGGGCATGCAGCGGTTCGCGCCGCTCAACAGCTGGCCCGACAACGTGAGCCTCGACAAGGCGCGCCGCCTCCTGTGGCCCGTCAAGAAGAAGTACGGGCAGGCCATCTCCTGGGCCGACCTGCTGGTCTTCGCCGGCAACGCCGCACTCGAGTCGATGGGCTTCACCCCATTCGGCTTCGGCTTCGGTCGGCCCGACGTCTGGGAGCCCGAGGAGGTCATCTGGGGCCCCGAGGACGAGTGGCTCGGCGACGAGCGCTACGCCGGCGACCGCGAGCTCCAAGGCCCGCTCGGCGCCGTGCAGATGGGCCTCATCTACGTGAACCCCGAGGGCCCGAACGGCAACCCGGATCCGTTGGCGTCGGCCCGCGACATCCGCGAGACCTTCGCCCGGATGGCAATGGACGACGAGGAGACCGTCGCGCTCATCGTCGGCGGCCACACGTTCGGCAAGTGCCACGGCGCGGTCGATCCCGAGTACCTCGGCCCCGAGCCAGAGGCGTGCCCGGTCGAGCATCAGGGCCTGGGCTGGAAGAACAGTTTCGGTACCGGCGTCGGCGAGTACACCCTCACCAGCGGCCTCGAGGGCGCCTGGACCAACGAACCGACCAGGTGGGACAACGGGTATCTCGACAACCTCTTCAACTACGACTACGAGCTGACGACGAGCCCGGCCGGCGCGAAGCAGTGGACGCCGACGAACCCCGAGGCCCAGAACACGGTGCCCGACGCGCACAACCCTGCGAAGCGGCACGCGCCGATGATGCTGACGAGTGACCTCGCGCTGAAGTTCGACCCGATCTACGAGCCGATCGCGCGGCGTTTCCACGAGAACCCCGACCAGCTCGCCGACGCGTTCGCCCGGGCCTGGTACAAGCTCCTCCACCGCGACATGGGCCCGATCACGCGCTTCCTCGGCCCCTGGGTCCCCGAGCCGCAGTTGTGGCAGGACCCGGTCCCAAGCGTCGAGGGTGCCCTGATCGGCGATGCCGACATCGCCGCCCTCAAGGAGAAGGTCCTCGGGTCGGGGCTGTCGGTCTCCCAGCTGGTCTCGACCGCGTGGGCATCGGCGGCGAGCTTCCGCGGCACCGACATGCGCGGCGGGGCGAACGGCGCGCGGATCCGCCTCGCTCCACAGAAGGACTGGGACGTCAACGAGCCTGCTCAGCTCGCCGAGGCGCTGCAAGCTCTCGAGAGGGTGCAGCAGGACTTCAACGGCTCGTCGAGCGGCGCCAAGGTCTCACTCGCCGACCTGATCGTGCTCGGCGGATGCGCAGCGGTGGAGAAGGCGGCGAAGGACGCAGGCCACGACATCACCGTCCCGTTCGCGCCGGGTCGTACCGACGCCTCCCAGGAGCAGACCGACGTCGACTCCTTCGCCGTGCTCGAACCCAGCGCGGATGGCTTCCGCAACTACCTGCAGGCGGGCGAGAAGCTCTCGCCGGAGACCCTGCTGTTGGACCGAGCCAACCTGTTGACGCTGACACCTTCGGAGATGACCGTCCTCGTCGGCGGCATGCGGGCGCTCGGAGCCAACGCCGGTGGCTCGAAGGCGGGGGCGTTCACCGACCGGCCAGGCGTCCTGACCAACGACTTCTTCGTGAACCTGCTCGACATGGGCACCGAATGGAGCGCCTCCTCCGCGGAGAACGAGTACGAGGGCCGAGCACGCGGCACGGACCAGGTCAAGTGGACCGCGACCGCCGTCGACCTCGTGTTCGGCGCGAACTCCGAGCTTCGTGCCTTGGCTGAGATCTACGCCTCGGACGACGCGCACGAGAAGTTCGTGAATGACTTCGTGGCCGCGTGGAACAAGGTCATGAACCTCGACCGCTTCGACCTGACCTGACCGCAACCCGGCCGTTCCTGCGTCCGCTACGACGCAGGGGCGGCCGCGGTGACCCTCACCGCAATGCCGGTGAGGTGCGCCATCCCGCTGACCGGGTCGAAGCTGCCCACACCACTCGGGGCGAGCTCGTTGACGTTCACCCCCGGGTGTCGCAGCGCGTTCGTCATCCCCCTCGCGGTCTCGTTGCCGAACCCGTGCGTCATCGCGACGACGCCCGGCCGCAGCGTCGGATCCGCGGCCACCACCGCGCAGATGGCGCCTGACTCGCTCGACACCTCCACCACGTCCCCGTCCACGAGGCCGAGCCGGGCGAGGTCGTCGGGGTGCATTTGGAGCGGGTTGACGTCGGCGCCCCGCTCCTTCAATGCCGCGACGTTCTGGAACGCCGAGTTGAGCGTGTTCGGCGTGCGGTTGTTGATCAGCTTGAGCAGGTCACCCGGTTCCTCCTCGAGCTCGCTGAAGATCGCGTTGCAGCGCGAGCGGCTGGTCTCCAGCACCTCGGGGCAGCAATCGAGGGTGCGGTCCGGGGTCATGATCTGCTCGGTGAACAGCTGACCCGGCTCGTTGGGCGGCAGCACCGCGACCCCGCGCTCACGCTCCCGGAGCTCCGCGATCGACAGGCCGTGACAGGACAGTCCGTGGTCGAAGAAGGTCGCGATCACGTCGGGGCTCGATCCCTCATCGCCACCATCGAGGAGCGACGGGACCCCCATGGCCTGCGCGACCTTGGCGAGGATCCACCACTCCTCCCTGCGATCGCCCGGGTCGACGACCCGGTCGGTCCACTGCACCCACGGTGTCCGCTGCACCCCCTGGACGAAGAAGTTGAAGTCCTGGCGCTCGAACTGGGCGGCCGCCGGCAGCACCACATCAGCGAGCTCGCCGGTGACGTTGCGATAGAGGTCGATGCAGACCAACAGGTCGAGGGAGGCCAGCGCCTCCTGGAGCCGGCCGCCCCCGGCGATCGACAACGCCGGGTTCCCCGACGCCACGACCAATGCCCGGATCGGCTGGTCGTCGTCGTGAATCATGTCGGCGAGCAACGACCCCGGGATCATCGTCCGCGACGGCCGATACGGGCCCCACTTCGAGTCACGGAACGAGGAGGAGTCGAGCGAGCCGAGCGCACCCATCGGCTGGGTGCCGCGGGCGGGCACCCAGTTGCCTCCTGGCTGGTCGAGGTTGTCGGTCACGACCAGCAGCATCTGCACCAACCAGTAGGCGAGCGCGCCCTGCCGGCCCATGTTGACCCCGGTCGACATGTGTGCGGCCGCCGACGGCGCGTTCGCGAAGTCGAGCGCGAGCTTCGTGATGGTCGACGAGTCGATCCCGACGACGTCGGCCACGCGTTCCGGCGGGTACTGACGGACGAATTCCCGAAGACCTTCGACGTTGCGGAGGTGCGGCCCGCCCTCGGCGAAGCCGACCGTGCGGTCGATCTCGTGCAACATCGCCGCCAGGAGATAGGCGTCGGTGTCGGGACGGATCTGGATGGTCTCGCCGATCCCCGACCCGGTCTCGATGCGACGCGGGTTGACGAACCGGATCACCGCGCCGCGCGCCTCGGCGGCCTTCAGCGCGGCGATCGGATCACCCATCGAGTGGAACGACCCCTTGCTGACCCGCGGGTTTGTCCCGATCAGCAGCAGGAAGTCGGTGCGGTCGACGTCGGGGATCGGGTGGATCTCGGCCGATCCGTAGAGGATCTCGCTGACGGCGAACTTGTTGGAGCAGTCCTGCGTGGCCGCGGAGAACAGCCGGTCCGAGCCGAGCATGGTCAGGAACATCCCGGACGCAAGGGCAGCGCTGGCGTTGAAGGCGTTCGGGTTCCCGAGGTAGAGCGCGACCGAGGACGGTCCGCTCTCATCGATGATCGCTCGCAGTCGCTGGGCGACGACCTCGATCGCCCGGTCCCATCCGACGGACTCGAAGCCGTCGGCGGTTCGGATCTGGGGCCGGTCGAGGCGATCCGGGTCGTTCTGCACGTCGACCGCCAGCAAGCCCTTCTTGCAGGCGTAACCCGCGGTGACCGGATGTCCCTTGTCGGGACGCACCGACGTGAGCCGCCCGTCGGTCGTCGTCGCGACCAGTCCGCAGTTCACCTCGCACAGGCGGCAGAACGTCGGTGTCTCGATCGTGCTCATCGTGTCGCAGCGTAGAAGCGTCTCGAAGTGGAGCGCATCATGACGAGGCCGCCTCGCCGCGCGCCGCCCGCGCTCGGCGGTACGGTCCCACGACAGCCGCGACGACCGTGCTGCGCATGGGTGATGCCGCGGATAGAGTGCTTCTCCGCTCATGAGAGTGCGCTTCGCGTTCCCTCGGTGCGTGATGTCCTGACAACGACCGGGGCGGGGGGATCGCCGCCCAGGGGGAGAACGAGATGTCGAAGACCTTTGCCCGACTCCTCGTGGTGCTGCTGTCGCTGACCTTGTTCGCGGCAGCGTGCGGCGACGACGACGACAGCGCTGACTCCGGCGACGGCGGCAGTTCCGCGACGCAGGAAGACATCGACTACGCCGCCATCGGACTCTGGGACGACGGCCCGTGCGACGAGTCGAAGCCACCGCTCGAGCTCGGGCTGATGACGGTCTTCGAGTCGCCGGTCCTGTCGCTCAAGGATCAGGCCGACGCGCTCGAGGCCTCGGCGGCGGCCTTCAACGAACGCGGCGGCGCCAACGGCTCTTGCATCGAGGTCACCGTCTGCGACGACGGTGCCAACACCGACCAGGCGATCGGCTGTGTGCGCACGGTCGACGAGGCCGGGGTCGTCGCGACCGTCAACGACCAAGGGACGGCCGGTCAGGAGGAAGTCTCCGAGGCGATGACGACCGCGAAGATCCCACGGATCGCCTCGAACGTGACCA
>DATEEV010000230.1:0-12318 GCA_035281005.1 Microthrixaceae bacterium
GGACCCGTTGGCCACGCTCCACACGATCACCGCCGCGATCATGAACACGAGCCAGAGCGACAGGAACAACAGCAGCGAGAGCTTGAGCACCGACCACGGCTCGATGTGTCGGATCAGGCGCCGGACCTTGCGGGCCTCGAATTGCTGGCGACGCCCACGCAGGTTGCGATGGGTGACGGTGTGGGACGGCAGCGGTTCAGTCGCCGGCTCGGTCGCGGGTTGCGCATCCGTCCAAGGAACGGCCGGAGCGGCCGCGGTCGGAGCGGCTGTGGCCGGCGGGCGATCATCGGGCTGGCGGGCGGCGCCCGGCGAGACGCCCGGCGCGGGGGTCCGACGCGTCGCTGGTGGCGTTGACACGGTCGGTGCGGGTGGCGCGCCCGGGGACCGATCGGCCGCACGGGGCTGGCCGGCGGGTCCGCCGCCCTGGTCGGTACGACGCGACCGACCCACGTCGGAGGGATTGACGGCCACGAAAAGAGTCTAGGAGGGTCCGGTGCGAGCCGGGGAGCCAGGGTCGCCGACAGGGCCGTGCTGGTCGGTCGTTGCTCGTCCTCGATCGGCTCGACGATCGCGGTGGCCGTCGCGGACGCGACGACGCCATCGCGCTCGACCCTCACCACCACTCGATCACCCACCCACCGGACGTCCAGCACCCGCGCCCGGTTGCGTCGCGCCACATCGCGGACCGCCGGCTCGCCCCCGTCGACCGCCGCGATCGCGGCGAGATCGGCCACGGACTGTGCGTGGGAGGAGTCGACCGCGTCGCGACCCGCTCGGCCCACCCACACCATCGTCAGGGCCGCGAGGCCCACCACCACTGTCATCCACACCGTCACCGCGCCGCGCTCGCTCGCGCCGCGGCGATCCATTTCGCCTCGCACAGGCGTTCCTTGGATCATCTCGCCTCGTTCGCCGGCCCCCGCAGGGGCTCGATTCTCCGGGGGAAGAAGAGGGAAGGGTCTGGGACTGGGGCTATTCGTCGCCGGACGGTTCCGACGCGTCGCCCTCGCCGGGCTCTGACTCGTCGAGGTCCGTCAACTCGAGGTCGGCCCCTTCGAGCTCTGCGTCGTCGAGGTCGTCGTCGGACTCCTGTACCCGGGCGACCGAGACCACGATGGTCTCGTCGTCGAGGTTCATGACCCGCACGCCCGTCGCGTCGCGGCCCTGGGCCGAGATGCCCGCCACCGCCATGCGAATGGTGATGCCAGAATCGTTCACGACGAACACGTCGTCGTCCTCGGCCACCATCAACGCGGCGACGACACGGCCCTTGTCGGCGTGGAGCCGCATTGCCCTCACGCCCTGGCCGCCACGGCCCTGCCGCGAGAACGCGTCCGGATCGGTTCGCTTGCCGAAGCCTCCGTCGGTGACGGTGAGCAACAGGTGATCGGGGGCCACGACATCGGCGGACACGACGCGGTCGCCCTCGCGCAGCCGCATGCCACGCACGCCCGACGCGTTGCGACCCATGGGTCGAGCGTCGCTCTCGGTGAACCTGATGCCCTGGCCCATCTGGGAGACCATCAGGATGTGGTCGTCGTCGTTGGTCGCCAGCACCCGGACCAGTTCGTCGCCCTCGCGCAGGTTCACGGCGATGAGGCCGGCCTGGCGCGATGAGTCGTACTCGTTGAAGCGGGTCTTCTTGACCACGCCGTTGCGGGTCACGAAGAACAAGTAGCGGTGCGTCTCGTAGTCGCGGGTGTCGATCACCGTCTGGACGCGCTCGCCGGGCTGCATCTGCAACAGGTTCACCATCGCCTGGCCCCGCGCGGTCCGCTCGACGACCGGGATCTGATGCACCTTGAGGCGATAGACGCGGCCCAGGTTCGAGAAGAACAGCAGGTAGGCGTGAGCGGTGGTGTGGATGATGTCGGTGACGACGTCCTCGTCCTTCAGGCGCGCGCCCTGCACCCCACGACCGCCCCGGCCCTGCGTGCGGAACGAGTCGGCAGTGACCGACTTGATGTAGCCGTTGCGGGTGAGCATGACGACGAGCTCCTCGTCGTCGATGAGGTCCTCGATGTCGAGGTCGCCCGGGTCGAACTCGATGGGCGTTCGCCGCGGGTTGGCGTGCTCGTCGCGGATCGCCGTCATCTCGTCCTTGATGACCTGCCGGAGCTTCGCGTCGTCGCCCAGGATGGCCTCGAGCTCGGCGATCGTCTCGCGCAGCTGCGCCAGCTCCTCCTCGAGGTTGGTCTTCCCCAACCGCGTCAGCCGCGACAGCGGCATGTCGAGGATGTGCTCGGCCTGCTCCTCGCTGAACTCGAAGGGCGCCGACATGAGCGAGACCCGCGCGGCGGGCTTGTCGTCGGAAGCGCGGATCGCCGCGATGATCCCGTCGATCATGTCGATCGCCTTGAGCAGGCCTTCGACGATGTGCGCGCGCTTGGCGGCCTTCGCCAGGCGGTGTTCGGACCGGCGACGGATCACCTCGCGCTGGTGCTCGACGTAATGGACGAGCACCTCGAGCAGCGACAGCGTGCGCGGGACGCCGTCGACGAGGGCCACCGTGTTCACCGCGAAGCTGGTCTGCATCGGCGTGTGCTTGTAGAGGTTGTTCAGGATGACGTTGGACGGTGCGTCCTTCTTGAGGTCGAAAACCAGCCGGGTCACGCCCTTCGCCGACTCGTTGCGGATGGCTCGGATTCCGTCGAGCTCGCGAGCGTTGACCAGGTCGGCGGCCTTCTGCTCGATCTGTTCGACCGAGGTCTGGTACGGGATCTCGGTGACGACGATCTGTTCGCCGCGCGGTCCTTCGACGATCTCGGCCTTGGCCCGCAGCTTGATCGAGCCCCGCCCCGTACGGAACGCCTCGACCAGCCCGGCACGGCCCATGATCTGCCCGCCGGTCGGGAAGTCGGGACCTTTCACGATCTGCATCAGGTCGTCAATGGTGGCGTCGGGATGGTCGAGCACGTGGATGGTGGCGTCGATGATCTCGCCGAGGTTGTGCGGCGGGATGTTGGTGGCCATGCCGACCGCGATGCCCTGGCTGCCGTTGACCAACAGGTTCGGGAACCGCGCGGGCAGGACCGAGGGCTCGACGGTGGAGCCGTCGAAGTTGGCGTCGAAGTCGACCGTGTCCTCGTCGATGTTCGCGAGGAGGTGCGTGGCGAGGGTCGAGAGCCGGCACTCGGTGTAGCGGTACGCGGCCGGGAGGTCGTTGGGGTCGGGAGAGCCGAAGTTGCCGTGCTTGTCGATCAGCACGTGGCGCACCGAGAAGTCCTGGCCCATGCGGACGAGCGCGTAGTACACGGACTGGTCGCCATGGGGGTGGTACTTGCCGAGCACGTCACCGACCACGGTGGCGCACTTCTTGTGGGGCCGGTCCGGGCGGAGCCCGCCATCGTGCATCGCCCAGAGGATGCGGCGGTGCACGGGCTTGAGCCCGTCGCGCACGTCGGGCAACGCCCGCGAGACGATGACCGACATGGCGTAGTCGAGGAACGACTGCTCCATCTCGGTCTGGATCTCGATGGGCTCGATCGCCCCGTAGGTCACGAGCGTGTCGTCCGGGCCGACCTCACCGTCGGCGGGCTCGGTCGGTTCGGTGGGGGTGTCGTCGTCAGTCATCAGATGTCCAGGAAACGCACGTCGCGGGCATTGGTCTGGATGAAGTGCTTGCGGCTCTCGACGTCCTCGCCCATCAGCACCGAACACACCTCATCGGCGATCGCGGCCTGCTCGACCGAGACCTGCAGCAGCGTGCGTCGGGTCGGGTCCATGGTGGTCGTCCACAGCTCGTGCGCGTCCATCTCGCCGAGGCCCTTCAGTCGGGCGAACTCCTCCTTGTGGTTCGGTCGCTCCTCGAGGAAGCGGCCCTTGGCCGCGTCGTCCTTCAGGTAGATCGTGTCGCGCCCGACCTTCGTCGAGTAGAGGGGCGGCTGCGCGATGAACACGTGGCCGGACTCGACGAGCGGCTTCATCTGCCGGAAGAAGAACGTGAGCAGCAGCGTGCGGATGTGACTGCCGTCGACGTCGGCATCACAGAGGATCACCACCTTGTGGTAGCGGATCTTCTTGAGGTCGAACTCCTCCCCCACGCCGGCCCCGACCGCCTGCACGAGCGAGGTGACCTCGGTGTTGCGCAGCATCTTGTCGATGCGCGCTCGTTCGACGTTCAGGATCTTGCCGCGGATGGGCAGGATCGCCATCGTCGCCGGGTCGCGGGCGTCCTTCGCCGAGCCACCCGCCGAGTTGCCCTCGACGATGTAGATCTCGCTCTCGCGCGGGTCGTTCGACGAGCAGTCCGCGAGCTTGCCCGGCAGGCCCGCGCCGTCGAGTGCGGACTTGCGTCGGGTCGCGTCTCGGGCACTACGCGCCGCCTCACGCGCCCGGGCGGCCTGCAGCGCCTTCTGGAGGATGCGCTTCGCCTCGGACGGATGCTCCTCGAGCCAGTCGCCGAGTCGTTCGTTGGTGGCGCGCTCGACGAGCGAGCGCATCGGCACGTTGCCGAGCTTGCCCTTCGTCTGACCCTCGAACTGGGGTTCTGCCAGCTTCACCGAGATGATCGCGGTGAGGCCCTCGCGGATGTCCTCGCCCTGGAGGTTGTCGTCCTTCTCCTTGAGGAGGCCCTTGTCGCGGGCGTAGCGGTTGACGGTGTTGGTGAGGGCCTTCTTGAAGCCCTCCTCGTGCATGCCGCCTTCGATGGTGTTGATGCCGTTGGCGAAGCTGTGCAGCCCGTCGGTGTGGTAGCCCGTGTTCCACTGGAACGCGATCTCGACCTCCATCGCGCCCGCGTCGGCGTCCTCGGACTGGCGCAGGTAGCCGACGTCCGCGAAGAGCGACTCCTTCGAGGCGTTGACGTGGCGGACGAAGTCGCGGATGCCGCCCTCGTAATGGAACGTGGTCTCCGCGGCGGGGGTCGGGCGTTCATCGCGGAACACGATCTCGAGCCCGGCGTTGAGGAACGCCATCATCTGAAGGCGCTCGGTCAGGGTCTGGGCCCGGAAGACGACCTCGTCGAAGACCGTCGGGTCGGGCCAGAAGCGCGTGGTCGTGCCGGTGCGCGGCGTGCCATCGTCGCGGATCGGCGAGTCGCCCACGACGTGCAGGTTGTCCTTGATGTTGCCGCCGTCGACGAAGGACATGAAGTGCCGGCTGCCTTCGCGGTCGATCTCGACCTCGACCTTCGTGGACAGGGCGTTGACCACCGAGATGCCCACGCCGTGGAGGCCACCGGAGACCTTGTAGCCGCCGCCGCCGAACTTGCCGCCGGCGTGGAGCACGGTCATCACGATCTCGGCCGCCGGCCTGTCGTACTGCTTCTGGATGTCGACCGGGATCCCGCGGCCGTTGTCGACGACCTCGCAGCCGCCCTCGGCCAGCAACGTGACGTCGATGCGGTCGCAGTGCCCGGCCATCGCCTCGTCGACGCTGTTGTCGACGACCTCGTAGACCATGTGGTGCAGGCCCGATGGGCCGGTCGAACCGATGTACATGCCCGGGCGCTTGCGAACGGCCTCGAGGCCTTCGAGCACCTGGATCTGATCGGCACCGTAGGAGTCGCCTCCGGTTTGGCCCGATTGTTGTTCGTCGCTCACGACGCGCCTTTCCCGCGGGGTGGGAGACGAGGCGTCGGCCCCGTCGCCCGGTCGATGTGACGGCTCTGTCGACCCACCGAACTAGCCCTCATGACGAGGCGAACCGGATGGGATCGCCTTGTGGATAAGCCTGTGGACAGAGTGTGCTGACCGGTTGGTCGGGGGAAGCCGTGCAGGGTTCCATTGTACCACCCTGGGCTGACACTCCCGGGGTTCGGGAACGGCACTCCTCGGGCTCAGGACGGCCGTGACCGCCGCTCCAGGCGCACCTCGATCCGCTGCACGGTCGATTCGCCCAGCCGGCCGCACAACGCCGTCACGACCGTCTCACCACGCCATCGCATCGCTTCGGCCGCGGCGGGCTCCCGAGCGACCACCAACAGGGTGCCGTCGACGAGCGCGCGGGGCTCGGTCTCCTCGGCCAGCGCCCCCAGGACCTCGGGCCATGCGTCGCTGATCGCGGCCATCGTCGACGGCGCGCCGACGCCGACCAGGCGTCGCCACCGCTCGAGGCTCTCACCGATCGAGACCGGACCTCGGGAGGGGTCGCGACGGGCCACGGCCGGACCCTACGCGCCCGGCGAACGAGGCTGCCCCACCGAGCCGTCCCGGACCTCGAGCACGAGCTCCGGGTCGGTCCCGACCGGCAACGGGACCGCCGAGCTGACGATCGTCTGACCCGGGGGCAGCGAGGCCAACAGCGCGGCGCTCCGCGACGGGTCGAGCTCGCTGAACACGTCGTCGAGGAGCAACGTGGGCGTCGCGCCCAACTCCGAAGCGGTCAACCGATGGCCGGCCAGGCGCAGCGCGAGGGCGAGGCTCCGCTGCTCACCCTGACTGGCGTGGGTGCGGGCCGGCATCGACGACACGCTCAGCTCCAGCTCGTCGCGGTGCGGGCCGACCATCGTCAACCCTCGGCGGAGGTCGTCGCGGCGCGACGCGACCAGCGCGGCGGCAAGCCCGACCTCGCGCCACGGAGCAACGAGGCGCAACTCGACCCCGTCGTCGCGGCCCGACAGCTCGTGGTAGGCCTCGACGACCAACGGGGCGAGCCGCTCCACGAGCGACGTCCGCAACATGCCGAGCTGCTCGCCGGCGGCGGCGAGCCGCTCGTCCCAGACCTCGAGCGTGGGCTCGCTCGAGGGATCGAGCCGTCCACCGAGCTGTTTGAGCAGGGCGTTGCGCTGGCGCAGCACCTTCTCGACCTCGGTGCGCGTCGCGTCGTGGCGCGGGCGCAGGGCGACGATCAGGTCGTCGACGTAGTCGCGGCGGAGGGCGGGCCCGGCCTTCACGAGCTCGAGGTCGTCGGGAGCGAACACGGTGACCTGATAGGTGGACAGCAACTCTGCGCGTCGTTGTATCCGTTGGCGGTTGAGCTGCACCCGCTGGCGGCCCTGGCGAGGCAGTTCGGCCTCGAACAACAGCGTTCGGCCCTCGGCCACCACCTCCGCGCGCACCACCGCGGCGGCGGCCGCACGGGCGATCAGGGCCTCGGTCGGCGCTCCCCGGAACGAGCCCAGTCGCGACACGAAACCGACGGCCTCGAGCAGGTTGGTCTTGCCCTGGCCGTTGTCACCGAGCACCGCCGTGAGGCCCGGCGCGAGCTCGACATCGGCGTGTGAGTAGGACCGGAAGTCGGTCAGCCAGAGATGTGAGATGCGCACGTCGGGGGTGGTACGTCGGGCGCAGGGCGACGGCGCGAGGGCGGCCTCAGGACACCCGCACGGGCATCAGCAGGTAAAGGAAGTCGGGGGACTCCGTGGAGCGGACGAGCGCAGGCTTGAGCGAGTCGACCGTCTCGAGGCGGACTTCGTCGCCCGGGGTCACCTCCAGGCCGTCGAGGAGGAACTCGGGGTTGAAGGCGACCGTGAGCTCCGCCCCCTCGTACTTCGCGTCGAGCTGCTCGGTCGCCTGACCGACGTCCTGGGTGATGGCCACGAGCTCCACGCCATCGCTGGTGAAGGTCATGCGCACTGGCGTGCCTTCGCGAGCCAGCAGCTTCACGCGACGCAAGGCGTCGATGAGCGCGAGGCGGCCGACGGTGAGCGCGTTGGGCTGGTTCGCCGGGATGAGCCCTCGGTAGTTGGGGAACTCGCCCTCGATCAGCCGCGTGCTCAGGCGGTCCTCGCCGACCTCGAACGACGCGTCGCGCTCACCGAGCACCAGCGTGAGGGAGTCGGAGGCGGCAAGCAGGCGCGCCACCTCGTTCAGGGCTCGCGACGGGATCAGCACACTCTGGCCCTCGTCGAGCACCGAGGTGCCGGGGAGGTCACGCACGGCCAAGCGATATGAGTCGGTGGACACGAGCCGAAGGCCACCGCCCTCCGGGGCGAGCAGGACGCCGGTGAGGATGGGGCGGGACTCGTCACCGGAGGCCGCAGGGACCACCTGGCGGAGGCCTTCGGCGAACTGTGTGGCGTCGAGCGTCACCGTGTCACGCGCCGGGTCACCCGATGACTCCGCCAGTTGCGGGTACTCCTCGGTCGGCATCAGGTGCAGCGAGAACTCGGAGCGGCCACCGCGGATCGTCGCCTCGACGCCTTCGGTCGACACCTCGACCGCACCAGGCTCCAGCGAGCGGACGATCTCGAGCGCCAACTTGGCGGGGATCACGGCCCGGCCGTCGGTGTCGCCGCCGACGGTCACCGACGAGGTGATCGTGAGATCGAGATCGCTCCCGGTCACCTCCAGCCGGTCGCCGGCGAGGTTCACCCGCAGTCCCGAGAGGATCGGCAATGAGCCACCCCTCCCGGTGGCACGTCCAGCGCTCGACAACGCCTCCGCCAACACGTCGCGTTCACATCGGAACTTCACCGGCAGCCTTCTTCCTCTCCAGATGTGATCACTACAGAACAGTGGTTGTAGTAGGCGCTGTGGATTGTGGAGAAGCTACTCGTCACCAGTGTTTTGCTGGTCACGGCCGTCCACCGGATGTCCCCACTGTCCCCGTGACACCGGCGTAGTTCCACGCGTGTGTGTGGACGCGTGAGGCTCATCCACCGGTTCTCCACCGGTTCTCCACCGACGTGTCCACCGGTCTGGCTCATCAGACCGACTTGAGCGTCTGGATCAGCGACTGCACGTCGTCGTAGATGGCTTGGCGCTCCTTCATCAGGGCGCTGATCTTGTCGTAGGCGTGGATGACCGTCGTGTGGTCGCGGCCGCCGAATTCCTTCGCGATGTTCGGGTACGACAGGTCGGTCAACTCGCGGAAGAGGTACATCCCGACCTGGCGGGCGGTCACCAGCGGTCGCCGGCGGTCCTTGGCTTTCAGGTCGTCGACGGTGAAGTTGTACTTCTCCGCGGTCGCTTCGAGGATCAGCTGCGGGGTGATCTGGCGGGGGCCCCGCTCGGCGATGATGTCGTGGAGGATCCGCTCGGCGTCCTCGACCGAGACCTGGGTCCGGTTGAGCGACGCGTAGGCGGTGACCCGGTTCAGCGCACCCTCGAGCTCGCGGATGTTGTTCGTGATGTGGGTGACGATGAACTCGAGCACCGCGTGGGAGATCGGGGTGTTCGACTGCGCCGCCTTCTTGCGGAGGATCGCGAGCCGGGTCTCGAAGTCGGGCGGCTGGATGTCGGTGACGAGGCCCATCTTGAAGCGGCTGCGCAGCCGATCCTCGAGCGTCGCCACCGCGTCGGGTGGACGATCCGAGCTCAGCACGATCTGGCGGTTGGCCTCGTGCAGCGTGTTGAAGGTGTGGAAGAACTCTTCCTGGAGCTGCTCCTTGCCCTCCATGAACTGCACGTCGTCGACCAGCAGGACGTCGATCTCGCGGTAACGCCGTTTGAACTCGCTCTGGGAGTTGTTCCTGATCGCGTCGATGAACTCGTTGAGCAAGGTCTCGGTCGAGATGTAGCGGACCTGGTAGGTGGGGTAGTTCTCGCCGACGTACTGCGCGATCGCCTGGAGGAGGTGGGTCTTGCCGAGGCCCGCGGCGCCGTAGACGAACAGTGGGTTGTAAGCACGAGCCGGCGTTTCGGCGACGGAGAGTGCAGCGGCCTGGGCGAATCGGTTCGACGGGCCGGTGACGAACGAGTCGAACGAGTACTTGGGGTTGATGTTCGACGGGCGTTCGCGCATCGACGGAGGGGTGGTCACGTCGACGACGTCGCCGCCGACGCCCAGGTTCTCGCGGGTCAGGTCGGCGAGGAGGTCGTCGAGGTCCTCGAGGACCTCCACGTCGTCATCGATGCGGATCTCGAGGCCGAGACTGTGAGAGTGAACGTCGGAGAGGGCGGCGAGGATCAGCTCGCGATAGCGCTGGTCGATGCGCTCGCGGATGAACTTGGTCGGTACCTGGATGGTCAGGCAGTTCTCGTCGAGGTACAGCCCTCGAATGTCTTTGAAGGTGGCGTTGAAGACGGCCTCGGACACCTGTTCCGAGAGGATCACCGAACTCTTCTGCCACACGACCTCTGCATCGCTGACGACGGTCACGTCACTCCCACTATCTCGAACTTCTCCCGCCTCGTTGCCTTGTCCTCAGCCCCTCGCCCGGGGCTGTTGTCGCCGTCTGGTCCAGTCCACGGGTTGTCGATGTTCGTGACTTCCACAACGCCATCCACAGTTGTGGACAACGTCGACCCTGAATATCGTTGCGACCTGAAGATCGCCCATTCAGGCCGGAACGACGTGGGTTTTCGTCGTGGCGATGAGGTGTCGGGGCGAGGGCGCGGCACCCTACCAAGCGATCTGGGCGTTTTCCACAGGTAGACCCACAGTGTGTGCATAACCGCGGAGCGTGACAGATTGGTCGAGCCGGGACCGGCAGTGCGCGTCGCCACCGAGTCAGGCCCGGTTTGCCTCGGAGACACCAGGGGTCGTACTTTTTGAGGCGCGTCCGTCCACTCCCATGGGCGTGCGCACCGCTCACGTGGAGCGGCCCGGACCAACTCGATCGAGCTCGCGGCTGTTGAGCCGCTGCTCCTGCAGGTCCGGTGGGCGCGAGGAGGTCTGTCGATGTCGAAGCGAACGTTCCAGCCGAACAACCGGCGTCGGGCCCGCAAGCACGGGTTCCGCAGCCGTATGTCAACCCGCGCCGGCCGCAAGGTCCTGCGCTCACGGCGGCTCAGGGGCCGCCATTCCCTCAGCGCGTGATCGCACGTCTCGGCCGGGCGAACGACTTCCGGAGGCTGGGACGAGAGGGCCGACGAGTTCGTAGTGGCCCCGTGAACGTGGTGGCACTGATCGACCCCGCCCTCGGCGACCGCCGGGTGGCCTATGCCATCCGTCGCGCCCACGGGCCCGCGGTGGCGAGGAACCGGACACGGCGCCGGTTGAGAGCAGTGTGCCAGCAGCTCGATCGCCAGGGACGCATCCCGACCGGGTGGTTCCTCATTTCCCCTCGTGACGAGACGGCGTCG
The DNA here is from genome assembly GCA_035281005.1 of Microthrixaceae bacterium. GTDB lineage: Bacteria > Actinomycetota > Acidimicrobiia > Acidimicrobiales > Microtrichaceae > DATEEV01. The sequence goes on from DATEEV010000230.1 coordinate 10,911, forward strand.
ACCACCTCCTCCGAGTGGTTCTCCGCGCTCGAAGGCGTTTTCGAAGGACTGACGCCGCGATGAGCGGAGTGGCGAGGGTTTTGAGCGCGTTCATCCGCCTCTATCAACAGTTGATGGCAGGACGGCCCTCTCCGTGTCGTTTCACGCCAACCTGTTCGTCATATGCCCTCGAGGCGCTCTCCGAGCACGGCGCGGCGCGGGGATCCTGGCTCGCCGTTCGCCGCATCTCGCGGTGCCATCCATGGGGCGGGCTGGGACATGACCCGGTGCCTCCCCGACAGCCGAGTGCACGTGCGGGATCGACCTGCGTGGGATCAGCTCCATTGCGATCAGACGGAAGGGTGTGACGATGTTCGACGGGTTCCTGGAATTCGTGGCCGGGATCCTCAACTGGTTCTACAGCCTGATCCCCAACTACGGCGTGGCGATCGGCCTGCTCACGCTGTCGGTGATGATCGTGATCACGCCGCTCACGCTGAAGAGCACCCGGGCGATGATCCAGATGCAGCGATTGCAGCCGCAACTGAAGAAGCTGCAGGAGCAGTACAAGGGGGATCGGGAACGGCTCAACACCGAGTTGATGGCGTTCTACAAGGAACACGATCTCAACCCGCTGAGTGGCTGCGTCCCCGTCGTCGCCCAGTTGCCGATCTTCATCATCCTCTACAACGTGCTGCGTGGCCTCACGAATCGGGTGGGTGGTGCTGGCAGCGGCATCGGCCATGTCGCCGGCCAGATCCGCACGGAGCAGAGCTTCACGCCGTGGATCCTCCACGATCAGCCGTTCGATCCCCAGCACCTCGCGGAGTCGAGCCAGCTCTACCAGGCCCTCTCGAACACCAACAAGATGAACTTCCTCGGGATGGACCTGTCGATCAGCCCCCTCGACGCGCTGCGGATCGGCATCCTCACCGCCATCCCGTTCCTGATCCTGATGGGTCTCCTGCTCGCGAGCCAGATCATCCAGAACCGTCAGATCCAGGGTCGTAACAAGAACGCCCAGCAGAACATGCCGAGTCAGCAGCAGGCGATCATGAAGTTCCTGCCGTTCATGCTGCCGGTGTTCTCGTTCACCTTCCCGGCCGGCCTCGCCTACTACTACTTCATCCAGGGTCTGTGCCGGATGGGAACCCAGGCCTACATCACCAGGCGCTTCTACGGCGAGGACGCGACGTCCACTGTGGTCATCGACACCAGCGCGTCCGAGAAGGCTGCGGCGACGGGATCCAAGGGTGACGGCGCGCAGGGAGCGATCGCCACCAAGTCCGATTCGAAGCCGCCGCCCGGCGCGGCCAAGAGCACCCAGAACGGTGCGACCAAGAAGAAGCCGGGTACCAGCGCGAAGAGTCAGGCAGCCCAGAAGAAGGCCACCGGTGGGCAGTCCGCCGGTCGCCGATCGGGGGCACCG